>NZ_RZPW01000919.1:0-2191 GCF_003998455.1 Mesorhizobium sp. M7A.F.Ca.CA.001.08.2.1
GTGTTGGCCTCATCTTTATGGAGACAAAATTGCTGATGGGAATTGGCGCCGGCGCACTGCTGGTCGGCGGACTGATCGATCTTCTGCTCCAGCGCGCGTTGTATCTGCGCGAAATGCGCATGACCAATACCGAAGTGACGCGCGAGTCGAAGGATCAGCAAGGAGCGCCAGAGTTGAAAGGTGAACAGCGTCGCATCCGCGAGGAGGCGGCCGACGAGCCTGCGCTTGGCGTGCATCGCGCCACGCTGGTCTTAACAGGAAGGGCGGTCCTGATCGGTCTGCGTTACGTTCGCGGTGAAACCGGGGTGCCGTTCTTAGTTTGCCGTGCCGAAGGTGAGCGCGTTTCACATGTGTTGAGCGAGGCGCGGGCACTACGCCTGACGATCGTCCATGACCATGTCTTAGCGCGTCAGCTGATAGGCACTACAAAACTCGGCCACGCGGTTCCTATGCAATATTTCCAGCCTGTCGCGAAAGCATTCTTTGCCGCAGGCTTGGCCTAGTCATTGGAAGTCCACGACTGCCCAGTTCAAAACTGACCTGGCTCCATGCTAGTGGCAAATGTCGGCTGGCCATCCGTGCCCCAGTGTCTCTGTCAGGCCAACCGCGCAACCGCGGGCCTGGGGCAATCACTCCCCTCGGATCTGCCACCCAGCAACTACGGCAAGTCCTCCGGGCATGACCTTGCAGCCTCTGCTGGCCGGTGCGTGGCGCAGTCCGAGGTTTTGAGGCCGGCAGTGCGGATTTGATTGGTGCAGCCGTTGGAATGCCCTCGTCAGCTAGTCGTCAACTAAGCGCCCTATGTTGAACAGCCGTGCTAACTTGAGCTCGGTTGCGAAACATAGGAGTACGAATCGTCATGTATGGTCGAATTGGTGGCTCATCCGATAGTTACCGCGCGCATAATGCCGGCGAGCAATCGGATGCAGGAAGCGAAGGGTTCGCGGACACATTTGCCCGAATGCACTTATCCGGATCGGAAGGTAGCGGCGCCTCATCATCGGCGGCTCCCCAAGCATACTCCCTCAATTCCCGACCTCCTGTGGTGGAGATCAACAGGACTTCCTTCAGGAGACAGGTGAGGCAATTTCATGGTGATGAAATCACGCACATCGCCGACAATCCTCAAGAGTATTCGGAGTTCGTATCGTCACGAGCCAGGCGCACCGCGGACGTTGCTCAGCAATATGGCATCCGTCGAGATACGGAGCATGCGCGATATTTCAGTTACCAATTGGGAGACCGGAGTGCCGGACTGCTGAGAATGGAAGGCGGATTCAGCATGAACGAGTTCGAATCGGAAAGTTGGCGGGAACAATTTCCTGGTCGAACTGAGGTCACTTCCATAGTGGATCTTCAAGTCGCCCATCCGCTCGTCGAAAATGCGGGCGATATTCTGCTGGAGCATCAACTTCGGATAGACGGCGACCGACCGTTGCTGAATTGGCGTGCGGCTAATCCGGAAGCACAAGCGCGCGCGCAGACGATGGGGTTTGTTGAAGTGGATCATGGCGACCTGGTGCTTGACCCTACGCAGCATCCCGACAAATGGACGAAGAACAGTGCCGGTGAGTGGCAGCGTGCAGGCAAACCTCCACTCTATCTCCACAAAACCGAGGATAGCGACAGCAGCGATAGCGGGTCCGACGACGATTTCATGTGATTTGTCGACCCGCCGCCGAGCCTTGCAACTGGTGACGGTTGCAAGGCTGTTGGCAGTGAATGCTAATTGTCCGGCGACAGCCCCGCCTTAGCGCCAGCGCCGCCGAGCAATCCAGCCCATCTCCCAGACAATAAACTGCGGATGCGCATCGTGGGTGCTTGCGAGCGGATTGTATTCGGGCCGGAACTCCGCCTCTTGGAACCGAGCTCTCCCGAATCCAATTTTCTCCACCACACCGTTGGGTCGTTGCGATGCGCCGATCCCGATCGGATCGGCTATGCCTGCTCCGCGCTCGCAGGAAGACCTTCCGCCTCGATCTTGGCGGCGCGATCTCGGCGATAAGTTGGATGGGAGGCAAGATACGCCGCCACGTCAACAGCCGGTAACGCGACATCGCAAATCGGCCCTGACGGTAGCCGATCGACTCCAATCGCCGGACCGCAACTCGCGCAGCGGCATTCGCGGTTTGGCCAGGAGAAATGCTCGCTGACTCACAGCGTGGCCGGCCGCATTCTGAGTGCCCTGTCA
>NZ_RZPW01000091.1:0-12531 GCF_003998455.1 Mesorhizobium sp. M7A.F.Ca.CA.001.08.2.1
CAGCCGGACGATGCGCGAAAAGGCGTCGATGACGCGGAACTGGCCATGCCGCGTCGGCACGGCGACCAACAGCCGGCAATTGTTGGTGCCGAGGTCAAGCGCCGCAAACACCGGAAGCTCATGGACCGGCGGCCGACGGGCGCCTTGTTCCGGCCGCGGCACAAGAGCGGCGGGCGAGACCACCGCTTCCGCCGGTCTGTGGGCCTCCGCCGCCGGGGCACCGGTTTTGCCTAGCGCCGGCGATCGATTCTCCGCGGGACGCGCTTCGTCGCGCGCAAAAACCTTGCGCCCGCGCCTTCGCTTGCGCCGCTTCTTGGGCTTGCCTTTGTGGGGTGCGTCGCCCGCCTGCCCGTCTGCCGAGCGGAGCTCCGTCGGGCGGCGTTGCTGCCAGCTTGCGTTCCCCGGGTCAGCCGACCGCTGGGAAGCGCTGGACACGCCCACCTCCGGCGCGCCGGCGCCGGTATCGTGGTCTTCCACTGTCGTTCCTTCCGGCGCCGCGCGAACCTATGATGGACGCAGCAGGCGCTTCAGTGTTTTAAGTTGTCGCCAGACTAACAGCGCCGTGCCCGATCACCAAGAGCCGCATGCCGAATTTTACCGGCAGGCCGCTGACCGCCGTTCCGGCGCGGCCGCGTGATGAATCCGCACGCCGCAGTTGCCGGCGCAACGCCTGCCGGCATCTCTTTCGGGCGCCCCACGGACAAATCTTGCCGGCCGCCGCTGCGACAAGGGTTCGCGGTTGAATAGCCGGCTTCGATGAGGCATTTCTGAAATGAGCGGAAGAATCCGGCAAAGCCGGCCTCCCACCAGCCACGAAAAAAGGAAGCGGACCCCGCAACGCATGGCAGTCAGGCAATGAACTGGAGACGCTATTTCTGGCCGGTCGTCGGTATCGCGGCGGTGATCTTCTCGCTGCTGCTGCTCTGGCACGAACTGCGCGGCGTTTCGCTCGACGATGTATGGGACGGTATCACGGCCATTCCGACCCGCGGCTGGATCCTTGCCGCGCTGAGTTCGATCATCGCCTATGCCTCGCTCGCCGGCTACGATCACATCGCGCTTCTGCATATCGGCAAGCGCGTGTCGTGGCTGTTCGTCACGCTGTGCTCCTTCACCACCTATGCGCTGTCGCACAACATTGGCGGTTCGGTGTTCTCGGGCGCCGTCATCCGCTACCGCGCCTACGGTACCAGGGGCCTGACCGGACAGGATGTCGGCGTGCTGGTGGCGGTCTGCTGGATCACCTTCGTGCTGTCGACGATTTTGGCCTCGGGCCTCGTTCTGGTGTTCGAGCCTGAGATACTCGACCGATTTTCCGGCATCGCCCATCATGGCCTGTCCGAAGCGGCCGGTATCGCGATGCTGCTGCTCGTCGCCGCCTATGTCTTCGGCAGCTGGCTGCATCTGCGCCCGCTGAAGATCGCCAGCTTTCAGCTGCATTATCCGGCGCTGCCGATCGTCGCCCGGCAGTTGCTGATCGGCCCGATCGAACTGCTGGCCGCAGCCGCGATCATCTTCTTCGCCCTGCCCGCAGCCCACAATCCCGGCTACTTCGTCATACTGGGCGTCTTCCTCGTCTCCTTCTCGATCGCGCAGATCTCGCATGCGCCGGGCGGACTCGGCGTGTTCGAGGTGGTGTTCCTCGCCGGCCTGTCAGACATGGATCCGGTCGGCGTGCTGGCGGCGCTGCTGGTGTTCCGGCTGTTCTACCTGATCGTCCCGCTGATTCTGGGCCTGGGCGTGGTGTTGTTCTTCGAACGCTCGCAGTTCAGCCGGACGGAGCCTTGAAGGCTGGAATTGGACTAGGCGCCGCGCGCCGGCATCTGAAGTGTGGCGTCCTGTCGAAACGTGCCATTGAAGCACAGAGCAGGCTTGACTATTTTCCGCTGGCGGCTACAAGGCAGCGCTCACAGCGGCTTGCCCGCTCGGCCCGCACGGTTTTCACGTTTATCGTGATATTCAAGATCGTGCCTGCTGGGGAATAGGTTAACGGTAGACCCACGGACTCTGACTCCGTTAGTCCTGGTTCGAATCCAGGTTCCCCAGCCACTCCTCTTCTCTCGATCAAGACAATCACCAACGCTCATCATCGTGAAATGCTCCCTGGCGACCACCTGACGGGATCCCAGCTATGGTGGGTTGCGGCGGGGTGACATTTATAGGATCGTCAAAGGATCGAAATTATCGAAGGAAGAACGGAATGCGCGCTTTGGTCTTCATCGGATTTCTGATGTTCGTTACTTTCTTGGTTGGCTGCACGACAGACAAGGGGAATGCCAGTCAAACCCAGACTGCGGAAGACAAGGCGCAGTGTACCGGCTTTGGTTTTAAACAAGGCACGGATGCTTTTGCCAATTGCATGATGAAGCTTTCGTCGCAGCGACAAGGCCAACAGCCCCAAGATCACGATGCACTCCTTCGCCGGTATAAGTCCTTAAGTATGGCTCGGCGCGGTGATGATCGGTATCCTGTATGCAGCGCCTCCGACATGGACAATGAACTCGATACTTCGGCAAATAAATGGATTGGCCCCAATTGCCAGATGGCACCAGATTAAGCGAGTGGAGTGCTGTACCAGCGACCCCGTCGAACGCGCCAAGCGTGAAATTCAAGACACCGCCAGCAACACCAGTCGATCCGACGAGCCGGCATATTTATTCCGGCGTTCGCCGCATCGCGCGCCGTGTCGTCACTTACCCTGCCTTCCTGTAGGCCGCCTCGGCTGCGTGATTTCCTTCGATGAAGCCGAGGCCGATTCCGGTCGCGCTCCACTCCCGGCACCCGGCCTCTGCTACATCGAGGAGCATGGAGCAAACGCGTAATGGTCAGTGACAGCCGATTCATTCTCGAACGCATCAGCCAAGGCTGCGTGACGCTCTCCGACGACGAATTCGTCATCGACAGGCTGGTCAAGTATTTCGGCAATGGCAGGATCCGCTGGCACGTCGAATTCCGCGGGCATCGCATCGAGCTGACGACAGGCCAGCTTAAGAAGCAGCCGACCTTCCGCAGGAAAATGCTCGAACAGACAGGGGTGCTGCCGCCCCAGCGTGCCGGGACCAACTACAGGCGATGGGCACTCGATCTGAGGAAGAATGCCGTCGAGCTTCCTTGGCGGGATAGGCCGGTGGATAGCGGCTTCGCCATCGACAGGCTCGCCAGCCACGGCGACGGGCGCTGGACGGTCGAATATCAGGGCAAGACCATCAAATTCACGACGACGAAACTCCGCAGGCAGGTGAGTTTCCGCAAACGCATGCTGGCCAAGGCCAAGGTGCTGCCGCCCGAGTTGACCCCGGCTGCCTATCGGAAGTGGATGGACTGGCTCATTCAAAACGCCACCGAGGCTGCTCCGCAGGCCGGCGATGCCTTGATGACCGAGAAAAGCTGGCTTGACGACCTGCCTGAGCTAGCCGGCTGGCAAAATGAAACGGTGCCCGAAGAGACCGGCTAAGGGCGGTAGTATCCAAATGCAAGCAGCGATGGCACTCGTTGCGTTTGCCATGCCTGCCAGTTTCGGCACACATTGATGGCGAAGGAGTCTGACCAGAGCTGGCTCGCTGGCAATCAGAATTGAATGAGACCACATGGACCGCTTCGACCTCGGCACCTACCGCCGCCCCATCTCCACTCGCTCGACAGAAACCCAGCGTTGGTTCGATATTGGCCTTAACTGGTGCTACGGCTTCAACCATGAGGAAGGCATCAAGTGTTTTGAGAAGGCGCTCGAAACAGATCCGGACTGTCCGATGGTGCATTGGGGCATCGCCTATGCCGCCGGGCCTTTCTATAATTTGACCTGGAAGGAGCATGGCGAGGCCGAAGCCGACAGCGCGACCAAGCGCTGCTTCGAGCATGTCCAGCTGGCGCGGGCCAATGCGGCTGCCGCCAGTAAGATCGAGAAGCGGCTGATCGAGGCGCTGGCCGCCCGCTTCCAGAAGCCACACCGGGTGAGCCTGGACGAATTCGAACGTTGGGATGACGCCTATGCCGCCGCGATGCGGCTTGTGTATCGGGACTTTCCCGATGACCATGATGTGATGGCCCTGCTGGTCGAAGCACTGATGATGCGCACGGTGCGGCGGCTGTGGAACCTCAAGACCGGCGCGCCGGCGCCGAATTCCGATGTCGTCGAGGCGCTCGACGTCTGCGAGCGGTCGATCCGGCTTGCCGATGAGGCCGGCGCAGCACAACATCCGGCGATCGTCCACCTGCACATCCATCTTCTGGAAATGTCCACGATGCCGGAGCGCGGCATGCGGTCAGCGGATCTGCTCGGCGAAATGTGCCCCGATGCCGGGCACATGAACCACATGCCGGGGCATATCTATGTGCTGTGCGGCGAGTATGAGAAAGCAAAACGCGCCAGCGAAAAGGCGGTGCGTGCCAACGACCTCTATCTCGCCTATGCCGACGAGCCGACCTATTATTTGCTCGGCTGCTGCCACGATCTGCATCTGATGATGTTCACCTGCATGTTGTCGGGCCAGTACCAGCCTGCATTGTGGGCGGCCGACAGAGTGCGCAGCCTGGTCGCGCGCGACGTGGTCGCCATCCAGGGCCGGCCAAAGCTCACGCAGACGGTGGAAGGCTACCATGCGATGAAATCGCATGTGCAGGTGCGCTTCGGCCGCTGGCAGGAGATCATCGACGAACCGGTCACCGAGGAGCCGGGCCTCTATGTGCTGACGGCGGCCATGCAGCGCTACGCCAAGGGTGTGGCGCATGCGACGCTCAAGCATTTCGCTGAGGCTGAACGTGAGCGCGAAGAGTTCCATCGGCATCTGAAAGGCATTGCGCCCGAGCGGCGCTTCCTCAGCAACCCGGCGCAAGCTTCGCTGGCTGTCGGTGCCGCCCTGCTCGACGGCGAGCTCGCGTACCACCAGGGCCGGCATGAGGAGGCGTATGGCCATTTGCGGCAGGCGGTCGAGCTTGACGACAATCTGTCCTACACCGAGCCGTGGGCCTGGATGCACCCGCCGCGCCATGCGCTGGCGGCGCTGCTTCTCGACCAGGGTCACGCGCAGGAAGCAGAACAGGTCTATCGCGACGATCTGGGCCTGAGCGGCACGGTGCAGCGCTGTGCCCAGCATCCGAACAATGTCTGGGCATTGCACGGGCTTGTGGAATGCCTGAAACGGCGCGGCGAGACCGATGAATTGCCGACATTGCAGACAAGCCTTGCAGCGGCGCTGGCCAAGGCGGACGTACCGATCACCTCGTCCTGCCTGTGCAGGACGAGCGCGCAGCAAGGCTGCTGTCACTGACGCGAAGTCTGCCTGTCGCCACTGTTGCGGCCGATCGGCTAGAGCAATTCCAGGAAAAGTGTGAAACGGTTTTCCGTCCGGAATTGCGTCAAAACAAGGAGTTAGAGCGGGTCGCCGTTTCCGTGAAACGGTGAACTGCTTTAGCCAAACAAATTGTCGACCAGATCGTCGTTGGCGGTGGAAACCTCGCCGCCCGGGTATGTCACCTGCCGATCAGCCAAGGCTCCATGCTGCGTCGCCCCACGCCTTCGATCAGCACGGAACAGTCTATCTCATCGTGAAGTTGGGCGTTTGGGTCAGACGAAAGCCAGGAAGCATAGGAGCGAAGCTGCTTGAGCCTGGCTGTTTTCTCAAGCCGTGCCTGGCGCTCATCCTCGGCTGGTTGAGCCGGTCCTTTGTTCTTCTGGGCAGGAAATTGCATCCTGGCTCTCCTCGGTCACCGAGCCTGTGGAGACGGACTCAATCGGGCGTTGGCCCGTTGTCGCTCCGGTCTCTGCGGTTCTGAAGCCAACACATGCGCTGACGGGAGTCGCCATTCATCTTGATGATGGCGGCCCCTTATCAACAATGCACCCGCGCCACCACCGGGTGCTCCTGGTCCGGGTTCACTGCGCGCACGGCACTCGGCAGTCGGACGCAACTGCAGGAAATGGAACCAGATCGGCCGTGCGACGTCATAGAAGCAGGTGCCTATACGGGAGTGTGACCTCCATGATCAGGCTCGTTCTTGTCGCGGTCGCCATGCTCGTCGTCGCATGCGATGCAACGGCGGCGGCAAAATTGGACGCGGCCGCCGTCAACAACGCCCAATTTGACGGCAGCGAAGCGAAAGGCGTCAGTGCGACCGTGCTGAAGGCGCAAATCCTCCTGGATCGTGCACGCTTCTCGCCAGGCCTGATCGATGGCCGCCAGGCGGAGAACTTCACCCGGGCAGTCAGTGCGTTCCAAGCGGCCAACGGATTGCCTGCCGACGGCAAGCTCACCCGCGAGACATGGGACAAGCTGGTCGCGACCTCCTCGCGCCCCGCGATTGAGACCTATGATTTGACACGCAAGGATGTGCATGGGCCGTTCACCAGGCGAATTCCGGCGCGCATGGAGAGGATGGCCCGCCTGCCCAGGCTGGCCTACCACAATGCCCTGGAAAAGATGGCGGAGCGCTTCCACATCAGCGAGCAACTGCTTGAACGGCTCAATCCCGGCATCGGCTTCAGGAAGGCGGGGCAAAAGCTGCTCGTGCCAGCTGTCACCCGAGGTGATCCGCCGCAAGACATCGCGAGCGTCGAGGTCGACAAGAGCGCTCGCCAGGTTCGGGTGCTTGACCCTTCCGGCAAAGTGCTTGCGACGTACCCCGCCTCGATCGGAAGTCAGGAGAAGCCCGCGCCGAGTGGCCAGGCGGAGGTCAAACGCGTGGTGCACCACCCAACCTATCATTACGATCCCGAGTTTGCCTTCAAGGGAGTGAGGAGCAAGCGCCCCTTCACGATCGCTGCCGGGCCAAACAATCCGGTGGGATCGGTCTGGATCGACTTGTCCATCGATAGCTACGGCATTCACGGGACTCCGGACCCAGGCAAGATCGGAAAGACCTTCTCGCATGGTTGCATCAGGCTGACCAACTGGGATGCCGAAGACCTCGCCTCTGAAGTGCAAAAAGGCACAAAGGTCGTCTTCAAGGACGAAGCGGCAGGATCGGTCGAACAAGGATCGCAGTAGGTAGGCGCTACGGCCTACCCACTTTCGACCGTGTGACTAGTCACACGGTCGTGTGACTGGCGTCGCCGAGGGCGTGGAGCGGCCCCTTACCCCAGCCACTTCTCGTAGTCGGACACCAGCAGATGGATCGGGGCAACGTCTTCGTCGATGTTGGAAAAACGGCCGATCGGTTCGCGAAACACATTGTCGGTGAGATCGTCGTTGACGGTGGAGACCTCACCGATCAGCACGTCCTTGCCCTCGGCCCAGAAGGCATGCCAGACGCCGGGCAGCAGCGTGACGCTTTGGCCCGGGTCGAGCTTCAGGAGCCCGCCCGCAGGCAGCCTGTGGATGGTTCCGTCGACCGGCACCGAAACCTCGGCCTTGGGATCGATGCCGCCGTCGCGGTCATGCATGAACAGTTCCAGCACCAGCTTGCCGCCGCCACGGTTGATGATGTCCTCGGCCTTGATGTTGTGGCGATGCATCGGCGATAGCTGATCCTTGCGCGAGATCATGATCTTCTCGGCATAGAGCATGCCCATGCCCTTCTTCATATCCTCGTAGCGGCCATTGCGAACGGTGAACAGGAACAGGCCGAGTTCCCTGAATTTCTCCTGACCGTAATCGGTGATGTCCCAGCCGAGCCGCGAGGTAAACACGGCCGCGGAGTCGGCTTGGCGCGCCTTCGCCTCCTGCGGCGACCAATAGGCGAAGGGCGGCATGATGTAGCCGAACGAGCGGATGAAAGCGTCGGCTTCGCGGATGATGTCGTTGATGGCGGAGCGCTTCATGATCATGATCCCTTCGTATCGATTTGTCTGGCAAATCGCATAGCCGAACGTCGATGCGGTGTCGATCCATCTCGCCGCCCTGCCCGGCCTTGCGCTTAGGCGCATGGACCACAGATCCGCTTCGCTGGCCGCGTGACATCGCGGATTTTCAGGGCCATAAAACCCGCGGATTCCTCATGGGGTGAAAGATGATGCCGACCGTCCACGACCTCGATACGCCGTCGATTCTCATCGACGCCGCGCGCGCCGAAGCCAACATTGCCCGCGCCCAGGCGCATGCCGACAAGAACGGGCTGAAGCTCAGGCCGCATATCAAGACGCACAAATTGCCCTATTGGGCGAAGAAGCAGGTGGCGGCCGGCGCCGTCGGCATCACCTGCCAGAAGATCGGCGAGGCCGAGGTGATGGCCGATGCCGGGCTGGCCGATATTTTTCTTCCCTACAACATCCTTGGGCACGCCAAGCTGGAGCGGCTTCTGGCGCTGCACGGGCGCGTCACCCTGTCGGTGACAGCGGACAGCATGGAGACGCTCGAAGGGTTGGCAGCCACCTTCACCGATGCCGGTCATCGTCTACCGGTGCTGGTCGAATGCGACACCGGCATGGGTCGCTGCGGCGTGCAGTCGGCCGATGAAGCGGTTGCGCTGGCAAGACAGATCGACAGAGCCGGTGGCC
Source organism: Mesorhizobium sp. M7A.F.Ca.CA.001.08.2.1 (assembly GCF_003998455.1). Lineage (NCBI taxonomy): Bacteria > Pseudomonadati > Pseudomonadota > Alphaproteobacteria > Hyphomicrobiales > Phyllobacteriaceae > Mesorhizobium > Mesorhizobium sp. M7A.F.Ca.CA.001.08.2.1. Next base: position 8,432 of record NZ_RZPW01000091.1, read on the forward strand.
TCGCCTTCGGAGGACTGATGACCTACCCGGCCGCCGGGAAGGCAGCGGAGGCCGAAGCCTGGCTCGCCGACGCCAAGCAGGCGCTGGCCGCATCGGGCCTCGCCTGCGAACGCATCTCCAGCGGCGGCACGCCGGATATGTGGCGCTCCAGCGATACATCTGTTGTCACGGAGTATCGTCCAGGCACCTACATCTATCTCGACCGCTATCAGGTCGCCAAAGGCGTCGGCACGCTCGACGATTGCGCGCTGACGGTGCTGTCGACGGTGGTCAGCCATCCCACCGCGACGCGCGCTATCCTCGATGCCGGCAGCAAGGCGCTGTCCAGCGACACGCTGGGTCTCGCCGATTTCGGCGAGTTGCTCGGCGTGCCGGGAGCGCGGGTGACGGGCCTGAGCGAGGAGCACGGCACCGTCACGCTTTCGGGTGACGGCAAATTGCGCATCGGCGAGCGCGTGCGTGTCGTGCCCGACCATTGCTGCGTCGTCACCAACCTGTTCAACGAGGTCAATCTGATCGACGGCGACAAAGTGCTGGAAACGCTGCCGGTGGCGGCGCGCGGAAGAATGGGGTGAGACCGACGCGCCCGAACTGAACGCCAGATACACTCAGCGTTGAAGAACTGGACCCAGCGCGGCTTTCAATGGATCGAGGGCGTCGCCATACAGTTTCCAGCGCTCGACCGATGATGAATAGATCGGCTGGCGCACCTGCCAGCGGCTCGGCGTCCGCACCGTGCGCTCGGTTTCATGGAAACGGAGGCAGGCATCATCCCATTCGATCCCGAGGAACCCGATCAATCCACGGGCGCGGTTTTCGAAATCGGACACCGTTTCTTCGTAGGGCATGTCGAGGATATCAAGTGGAATGACCTTGGCCCAATGGCGCATCAAGCGATCATACTGCCGGTAATACTGCCCGAGCTTGGTCAGATCGGCATTGTAGCCATGTGCTTCGGAAAAGTTATGCATGAAGCAGGACGTGCAATTGTCCATCGGGTCGCGCCGGCAATGGATGATGCGGGCATTTGGCAAGATGAGGCTGATGAAGGCCAGCATCTCAAAATTATGCGGCATCTTGTCGACGACCAGCCGCGCCTTGCTGTTGCGCTTGCTGAGATCGTCAAGATATTTCGAGCCAAGCTCTTTCGCCTTGGCCGGAGTGAGTGCCGCCATGGCCTTGGTGAAGACAGAAGGATCGAGTTTGTCGAACCCGAGTTCACCGGCCAACGAGCGAATGGTCGACAGTTCGCCCGCGCCATAGATATCGCGATGACTGGCGCATATCTGCTCGGTCAGCGTTGTTCCCGACCGCGGCATGCCGACGATGAAGACCGGGCGTCTCGACGGATTTCCCATTTTCGGCCGCGCCGCGAAGAAGTCGGCATCGAAAGTGCCGATGAAGCTGTCGTAAAGCTGGGTGTGCCGGTCAATGTCGAAATCATTGCCGGAAATTGCCTTGGCCTGCGCGAAATGGCGGATGGCCAGGCGATACTCGCGCTGATCGTTGAGGATCTTGCCGGCGGCGTGGTGCAGCACCACCCGCTCGCGATCGGTTGTCATGGGCAATTCCAGGCGAGCCCGTATTAAAGGCAACGCTGGATCGTCCTTGACCGCCCGGCGCGCCAGCGCCATTCCGGCCAGCGCCTCGACATGGCTCGGGTCGATGGCAAGCGCGCGGCCAAAACATTCGACCGCCTCGGTCTGCCGGCCTATGTCGGTGAGCAGATCGCCCATACCGGCAAGGGCTGTCAGCGATTGGCTGTCTACCGCCAGCGCCCGGCGATAGAAACCTTCGGCGATGTCACCCTCGAGCTGGCTACGGTAGGACCGGCCGAGATTGCACAAAGCTTCGATGAGCCGGCCGTCAAGCGCGATCGCTTTCTTTAGATGTTTACGGGCGCGCTCGATGTCGCGGGTGACATTGTAGGCGTTGCCGAGATTGTTGCGGAAGATGGCATTGTCCGGTTCGAGCTTGACCGCCTTTTCCATATAGGCAATGGCGGCGTCATAATGCTCGGCCTCGATGGCCAGAGTGCCCATCAGGTTCAGCGCCATGGCATTTTTGGGCTGCGTGCGAAGCACCGTCTGGTAGCAAAACTCGGCCTCGCGAAAACGCTTGCGCCGTTGCAGGTCGATGCCGCGCTGCAATGTCTTTTCCGCCGGTTCACCGGCGGTCGGAAGAGAGGCTGGGATCATTGCCGGCAGACCCAAGGGCTGCCGGCGTGGCAAGAGCGGCATCCGTCAAATCCCGGTCGCGGCGTGCGACAGCCTGATCAAATCAGAATTTGAGGGTAACGCCCAGTTGGAGATTGTGGGAATACAGCTTGGCATTCTCGTATGTGCCGCCGCCATCATTGTCATCCAGATCCACGCTTGTCACCGCCTTGAACCGGTAGCCGAAGTCGAGGTCGACATTCTGCGTTACGGCGTAGGTAATGCCGGCGCCCACCTGGCCGGCAAAGCCCCAGCCGCCCGGCCCATAGCCATAGTCGTTACCGTCGAAATTCGTGTCTGCGGTAACGTAGGCGGCACCGAGGCCGCCGCCGACATAGAGCTTGGCATCGCCAAAGTGCGCGACGTCGGCCCAGACATTGGCGAGAAGGTAAGTAGCCGACAGGTTGCCGGAAGCCGGATAGTTATTCGGGCCGCCGTAATTGTACTCGCTTGCCTTGTAGCGTGCGTAGGACAGTTCGCCTTCGACACGGAACACATCGTTGATGCGTCGGCCGACAGCGCCGCCGATCACGAACCCGGTCTTAAGATCAACCGAATACTGGTCGCCATAGAAGTCGGTCTTCACATTGTTGGGGAAACTGGCTCCGCCAAACAGGGTGACATACCAGAGATCCTCCGCCCTCGGGGTGTCGACGATAGCATCGGCGGCGTGCGCCGAACTCCAGCCAAGTCCCAATGCGAATATCGATACCCCAGTCAGTAAACGCAATTTCATCGTTGATTCCCCGCCGAATAACAGTGACTGGCACTTGGCTCGGTTCAGGGGAAGATGTCAATGGACGGTCTAGTCGAGGCGACCTTTTGGGACATCTCGTTGCTGTACAGCAACACAGCAGAATTGTTTAGGCGAAAGCAGGAATAAGATTGCTGTTGGTTGCAATTCGAATGGCGAGAGGGGAAACCTAGTCCTGTCTTTCCGCCTGCCGAGCCGCGACCCTGCGCATGGCGATAATCCTGCGACGGCGGATTTCGGTGCGCATCGCCATCAGGTGCAGCGCGAAGAACAGCACGGTGAAGCCGAGCGCCATCACCAGAAGCGGCCACAGCAGGCTGGGGTCGATGGTGGAGCCGCCCATGCGGAACACCGAGGCCGGCTGATGCAGCGTGTTCCACCAGTCGACCGAGAACTTGATGATCGGGATGTTGATGAAGCCGACCAGCGTGATGATGGCGGCGGCCCAGGCGGCGCGGCTGGCATCGTCGAGCGCACGGGTCAGCGCGATGATGCCGAGATACATCAGGAACAGCACGAAGACCGAGGTCAGCCGCGCATCCCAGACCCACCAGGTGCCCCACATCGGCTTACCCCAGATCGAACCGGTGATCAGCGCCAGCGCGGTGAAGACCGCACCGATGGGGGCGGCTGATTTCAGCGCGACATCGGCCAGCGGATGCCGCCAGACGAGCGTGCCGAGTGCGGAAACCGCCATCAGCGTGTAGCACATCATGGCCAGCCAGGCGAAAGGCACGTGGATGTACATGATGCGAACGGTGATGCCTTGCTGGAAATCCTCAGGCGCGGCAAAGCTCATATAGAGCCCGACTGCGAGGATCAGTGCGGCGATCGTGGCCAGCCATGGCACGACCTTGTCCGCCAGCCCGACGAAGCGCGTCGGGTTGGCGAGATCCATCCAGCTTGTCAGGCGTGAAGTCGTGTCGCTCATGCGGTTCTACATAAACCGCCGCGGCGTTCGGGGCAATCGAGCGGTGGTGCAGCGCTTTGCCTTCTCCCCTGTGGGCTAGCGTGCGCACACATTTGCTTCGTGCTGTGGTCAAGCGTGAAGAAGCGACGCCGGAAAATGGCTTGAAGTGTTTGAATCGCATGTGATTCTGTAGCTGCCATTGTTCTGGAGGCTACGACGA
>NZ_RZPW01000920.1:0-2189 GCF_003998455.1 Mesorhizobium sp. M7A.F.Ca.CA.001.08.2.1
GGCCTGGACGATGTCGCGGCGCTTGGCCATTTCGGGCAGCAGTGTCGCCAGGAAGGCGTCCCGGCGCTCGAGCATGCCGCGGGCAATGCCTTCGTCGATGACGCTGCCGCAGATGCCGATCTGCTCCTTTGCGGCGAGGAATTTTTCCTGAAGCACCGCATCCTTGGTGATCAGCCAGCCGATGCGGATGCCGGGAATGCCGAAGGCCTTGGACAATGACGAGACGCTGATCGCCTTCGGGCTGAGCGAGGCAGCCGTCGGCAGCCGCCTGCCGTAGGAGAGGTCGCGATAGGTCTCGTCGACCAGCAGATGGCAGCCGCGAGCCTCGGCAAGCGCCACCAGCGCATCGAGCTCGGCTCGGCTCATCATCGTGCCGGTCGGGTTGTGGGGGCAGGTGACGCTGATCAGCTTCGTGTCCGGCCGAATCGCGGCCTTGACGCGTTCGACATCGATGGCGAAGCCTTCCTCGAATGCCAGGTCGACAAAGCTGATGGCGCAGCCGATCGCCCTTGGGGTTTCGATGTTGGTGGCGTAGTTGGGCCGAATGACGACGAGATGGTCGTTGGCCGACAAAAGCGAGGTCGAGATGATGAACAGTGCGCCGGCGGCACCGGCGGTGACCAGCACATCATCCGGCGAAATGCCCGCATTCTGCGCCGATATCAGTGCACGCAATTGCTTGTCGCCGCGATGCTCGCCATAGAAAAGCGTGAGATCGGGCAGCGACAGGCCGATGTCGGAGAGCTTCTGGTCGGCGATCGAGCTTTCGGAAAGATTGAAGCGGATACGGTCGTAGCCGTATTCTTCCGGCGCCTCTTTCTCGATCACCATCCTGGTGTAGTTCATGGCTTACTCCCCCGAGAGCAGTTCACCGTTTCACGGAAACGGCGACCCGCTCTAACTCCTTGTTTTTACGCAATTCCGGACGGAAAACCGTTTCACACTTTTCCTGGAATTGCTCTAGGAACCCGTCCACCTATCCAAGCCATAAAAATAGGAAGCCTGCCAAGGCGGATTCGCCGGCAGGCTTCTGTTCCAGTCGTCCTAACTGTTGGCTCAGGACTGAATGTTCAGGCCGAGGCCTTGGCCTTCCTGCCCTTGGCGGGCGCCTTGACGGGGGCGGCCTTGCGGCCGAGGCCGATCGACTTCGCCAGCAGCGAACGCGAGGCCGCGTAGTTGGGAGCGACCATCGGATAGTCCGACGGCAAGCCCCATTTGGCGCGATAGGCGTCCGGCGTCAGGCCGAAATGCACACCGATGTGACGCTTCAGCGATTTGAACTTCTTGCCGTCTTCGAGGCAGATGATGAAATCGGGCGTCACCGACTTCTTGGGATTGACCGCCGGGACCAGCGGGGCAGCCACCGGGACCGCAGGCTTGCCGAGCCCGCTTATCGACGCGCTGACGCTGGCGATGAGGTCGGCCAGGCCGGAGGCAGGCAAGCGGTTCTTCTCGACGTAAGCGGACACGATGTGGGCGGTCAGCTCGAGCAGATCGATGTCTTTACGGGCACTGTTGCTATCGTCGGTCACTCTATTTCTCCGTCTACAGCGAATGACCTGAAAATCGGATTCGACTTCCGGAAAGGATCATGCGCGAAATCAAAATGCTATGGCGTCCTTCGTGCGTCCACGGGACGAATTGGCGTTGTTGTAGCGCGGAATTCCTAGTCGGCAAATCTGCGTATTGCAACGACTTGATGGCAGGTCACACGTTATTTTGAACAACTATATTAAACAATAACAGTATCAGACTATCAGCGCCTTGTCGCGCCACAAACGAAACCCGCCTTCGAAGGCGCGTGTGTTGTCGCCGCGCCTGGAGTCGGCGGGCAATTCATCGAGCTTGTCGACGTTGCCGCCACCAATGACGACATAGTCAGGCTGCATGGCGGCACGGAGCCGGTCGACGACGTCGAAGACGTATTTGCGCCATTTCTTCTTGCCGCGCTTTTCCAGGCCGCGTTCGCCGACATAATCCTCGAAGCTCTTGCCCTTCTTGTAGGGCAGATGCGCGAGTTCCATCGGTTGGGCGACGTTGTCGGCAATCATCGCCGCACCGAGCCCGGTGCCGAGCCCGAGGAACAGCATGCGCCCGCCCTCGTAGCTGCCGATGGCCTGCATCAGCGCGTCATTGACCACTTTCACCGGTTTGCCGAACGCGCCCGCAAAGTCGAATCCAGCCCAGCC
>NZ_RZPW01000921.1:0-2186 GCF_003998455.1 Mesorhizobium sp. M7A.F.Ca.CA.001.08.2.1
ATGATCCTCGTTTCGCTTCGGACAAGCGAGGGCGACGATGGGCGAGGGAGATCGTCTCGGGGACGGGCGAAGAGTCGGGGGAGAGTTTTCGCCGCCCTTTAGGGCGGACGGGGTTTGGGTGGAACTCCTGGGAATGAGCCCCGCGCCGGGGCTGCGGCGCGAGGCTCTTATCTCGGCCGGTCAGTCGGCCGGGTTCCAGATGATGGCGTAGGTGTCGTGATCGTCCTGGCCGGCGGCGCGGCCGAGATTGGCGTAGAGCTTGCGCGGTCCGAACTCCGGCGCTGCAATCGACAGGCTCACATAATCCTTGCCGGAAGTCTCGCCGGTGCGGATCCAGCCAGCGCCGACTTCGACCCCTTGCGTAAGCACCCGGAAGTCGGGATGGTTATCGGCGCTCTTGGCCTGGTTGGGGACGATATCGATGTCGGCGCGGACGCTGAGCGTCTTGAACTGGCCCTTGTAGGCGCCGTTTTCCTGCTTGTTGACGTAACCGATCGCGGTCATTTCGAAGTCTCCTTTTGTGGTTTCGCCGGGGACCATCCCCTGCGATGGCGCACCGTAATGGGCGCGTCAGGACCGCCTGAATCCGACAGGGCCGCAGCGACAGTGAAGGACCCGAGCGGGCAGCTTTTTTGTGAGCGAAGCGGCGCGAGGAAGCCGCCGCAGGCGGCGGGGAAAAAAGCTGATGGCGCGAGGGTTTCGGGCGGCCGGACCCGCCCATAGGTCGACAAGCCAGCCGCAGGGATGGTCCTTGGAGAGAGCATGGAGACCGCTCGCCAAGTGCGGTCTGTCAGCCAAGCAGGACGCCGGGATGAAACGGCCTGCAAAGATGCTGCGCCCTTATGCCGGATCGAGATCGTGCCAGCGGGTCGGGCGCCAGAGCAGACATCCGGCATGGTGCGATCTATGAAAGCAGGGCTCGCCAGCGGGAATTTGATACGCGAGGGGGCCAAAGTAAGGCTGGATGAGAAGCCGGTGCTACCTGCAGGTCCAGTGTCATGTGGCGGCGCTCGGGAAACCGCTACGCAATGTAACGCGCTCTTATGAGGCGAACAGACCGGCCCCAAAACCGATCGACCGGTGGTCGGCGCGAAACGCGTCATGCCTGTCCGAAAGCTGACAGTGGCAGAAGACGCATGTCGGGTTCCGCACAATTGACCATGCTGGATTTGTGAGGTTTTCAGGGAGAGCCATGCGTTCACTTCCCAGTGAGCTTTGGCACGGCATTTGCTCTTGATGTGGCAACACGGATCGAAGGTTGACTGCATGCACAAGCGCGAGATGAGCAATGCTCTCCTTTCCTGGAGGCTTGGCAGCAGATTCGATTTGACGTTGCGAGGAGCTTCAGCCGCTCGCGGCGGAAGTGATCTCAAATCTGAAGGCACCGTTGGGGCCGCAGCCATCAAACACATCTTTCTCTTTTTCGCAGCTCGTCTTCAACGCGATGCGGACTTCTTCGCGTCGACGGCGGCCGAAGGTGGAGAAGGGGCTCGACTTGCAAAAAGGAGTTGTCAATGACGTCTTACGTTCGCACCAACAGCCCGGCGCAGGTGCGCTCACTGTCCACCTTTGGCAAGCATCTGCAAAGGAGCGTGCTGACGGCGACGCTGCTTGCCGCGGCTTCGACGGGAAGTGAAGCGCAGCCCTATGTTCGTGCTGACGGCAGCACGATTGACGACTTGGAAGCGGCGCGCGCAAGTTGGCGTCATGACGCCGAATTCAATGGAAATGTGGGGCTCGCAGCCATCAACACGGATGCCGCGTATGCGTTGGGTTCCACGGGGAGGGGGCCAGAGCTCCTCGCCTGCCCTCGTCCGTCTTGACGAGTGCCCGATTACAGCCTACCTCACTATCGCGTTAGCACTCGTCCATCGCGAGTGCTAACAAAAACCCCTCAACATCCGCACCAGGGAAAAATCCGAAAATGGCAAAGTCGAAGTTCCGCCCGCTGCATGACCGCGTGGTCGTTCGCCGGGTCGAATCCGAATCCAAGACCGCTGGCGGGATCATCATCCCCGACACGGCAAAGGAAAAGCCGCAGGAAGGCGAGATCATCGCCGTCGGCTCCGGCGCTCGTGACGAAGCTGGCAAGCTGGTCCCGCTGGACGTCAAGGCCGGCGACCGCATCCTGTTCGGCAAGTGGTCGGGCACCGAAGTCAAGCTCAATGGCGAAGACCTTCTGATCA
>NZ_RZPW01000922.1:0-2174 GCF_003998455.1 Mesorhizobium sp. M7A.F.Ca.CA.001.08.2.1
GTGAAACCTCGCGGCTCCGCCTGCAGATACCGCCGCTTCGCGACGGCCTAAAGGCAACGCTACAAATGGCCGCTGTCGTTCGTCCGCCACAGATGACCCAGAGGGTGATTATCTCAGTCCATGGCGTATCCGTGCATAAGGTTACGCTGTCGGGCAAGCAACCCATGACCGTCTCGTTCTTCATTCCGCACGCAGCTTTTTCGAACGCCAGCACGTTCGAGATGACGTTTGACTATCTCGACGGGATCCCGCCCAGCAAGGCCGCCAGCAGCATTTACAAACGCTCCATCAAATTGGTGTCGTTTCGACTGGACGCCGTTTAAGTATTATCGCCGCTGGCGGGAGCGGTTGCCCTGCCGACCGGGACGGCGATCGGCAAAAACCCACCGGTCAAGGACGAAGAAATTGATGGTGGGAACGAGCAGGCACGTAATCAGGACGGGAACGACGAGCGGCAAGCCCAGCTTCACCGTCATAAGTGCCGGCGCGCCATAGGCAATGGCAAAGCCTGTTGCCGCCAGCAGGAGAAAACGTGGCGCTGCGGTTCGATGCGACCGGCCCGACACGAACGTCAGGTATTTGTGCGCGAGATACGAAAACAAGGTGGCTGCGGCATATGCCCCAAGCGAAGCCTGGATGGGCGTGAAACCGAGCAGTTGCGATTTGGAAAAAGCGGCAACCAAAGCGGCATACAGAATTGTGGCAGAGATGCCGACCATGCCGAAGCGTGCCAGCAGCGTGAGCGCGTCGTCGCCGGGAGACAGGTGCTCAGGCACGCGCACTAGACACATACTGTGCTCCCAACGGCAGGCGGGCGAGCATGCGCTCGACTTTTCGGGCAAACGGTCTGCCTGACGGCAGCAGCAGGAAGTGCTCGGACCGGATGTTCGTGAAGCCTGTCATCTGCAAGAGTGACGCTGTTTTGGCTGCGCTGAGCAGCACGGCATCTCGGTCGAAGGGACACCGGAACACAGCCAGACGCGTCAGCGGGTTATAGGGATTATGCTCGATGATGCAGGCGACACCGCCCGGGCGAAGGACGCGCCGCATCTCGCGTACGAACGCAAGCCAGGAAGCTGGCGGTACATGATGGACGACGCAGCTGGCGAAGGCCAGATCGAAGACGCCGTTGTCGTATGGGAGGGTCAGGCTGGAGCAGACCTTGTACATGACGCCAGGATTTTCCTCCCTGGCACGCAGGATGGAGTCCGGCGAGATGTCGCAGCCGTCCAGGGACGCGAAGGCGCCTTTGAGAAATGGATGGAGAACGCCTACGCCGCAGCCGACATCAAGCGCCCGCACACCCGAGCCATCAGGGCCCAGCCCTCGTTCAACCACAACGCGTCGCAGAAACTCGGCCTTGGCCTTAAGAAAGAAGTCGTGCTTAAGCCCCGAAAATCGGATCGATCCCTGGACTGTCTCGTCATAGATCGATCTATAACTGTCGAAGAGTTCGGACATTGGCCGGCACTCCAATCCGGGATTTTCGAGACGATCGTCGGTTCTTGACGGGAACGGCAGGCATCGCCCGGTCGAAGCCGGTGAGGCGATCGATCACGTAAAGTGGGCGCCGTTTCACTTCAGCGTGGATGCTTCCGACATACATCCCGACTACGCCGGTCATGAAAAGGTTGATGCCGCACAGGAGCGATACAATCATCACGGTCGAGGTCCAGCCGGCAACAACGCCGGTTTCAAAAGCCCAGGCATAAATTGCAAACGCACCAAAGGCGACGGCCAGCGCAGAAATGGCCAAGCCACCCCAGAGCGCCAGGCGCAGCGGCCGTTCCGAGAAGCTGACGATGGCGTGAGCAGCAAGATGCACCATCTTCCAGAATGGATATTTGGTCTGGCCAAGGGCTCGTGCTGGACGTTCGAACGGCACCGCCGCCTGCTTGAATCCCATCCAGCCAAACATGCCCCTGACGAAGCGATCCTGTTCGGGCATCTGTCTGAAAGTTCTCAGCGCTTTGGCGCCGACCAACCGGAAATCTCCAACGTCGCGCGGAATGTCGACGGTCGTCATCTTTTCCAGTAAGCGATAAAAGAGACTTGCCGTGAAGCGCTTGAACAAAGATTCGCCTTCGCGTTTAACGCGCCGGGCATAGACAATCTCGAAACCTTCCTTCCACTTCGCCACCAGATCGAGGACCACCTCGGGTGGGTCTTGGAGG
>NZ_RZPW01000923.1:0-2172 GCF_003998455.1 Mesorhizobium sp. M7A.F.Ca.CA.001.08.2.1
TTCGTAGGGCGAAAAGCCTGGTTTCTTGAGTGCCTTGGTCCCTCTCGACAGAAGGTGCCGGGAGGCGGCGCCAAACGTTGGCAAGATCAACGAACGACGTTGAAGAATTGGGAGAGAGACATGGTCACCGACAGTCTGCTGAAAACCTATGCCGAGTCCGACGCGCTGGACCTTGCGGCGCTGGTGAAGCGCGGCGACGTTACCCCGGCGGAGCTGGTGGAAGCGGCGATCACGCTGGTCGATCGGCTCAACCCGACGCTCAATGCGGTCATCCATCGCCTCTACGACATGGCGCGCGGCCAGGCGCAGACGGTCGACACATCAGCGCCCTTCGCCGGCGTGCCATTCCTGCTCAAGGAGCTGGCCTCGTCCTGGACCGGGGCGCCGAACACCAACTCCTCATTCTACCTGAAAGATGTCGTCGCCGATTTCGACACCGAAGTGGTTCGCCGCATGAAGGCGGCCGGGCTGGTGCTGGTCGGCAAGTCGAACGCCCCAGAAAATGGCTGGTCGATCACCACCGAGCCAAAGCTCTACGGCGCGACGAAGAACCCGTGGAAGGAAGGCATCACGCCCGGCGGCTCCAGCGGCGGAGCGGCCGCGGCGATTGCTTCGCGCATGGTGCCGATCGCCGAAGCCAGCGATGGCGCCGGCTCGATCCGCATCCCGGCCTCCTGCTGCGGCATCGTCGGCCTGAAGCCGTCGCGCGGCCGCGTCAGCCTCGCGCCGTTCGGCGACTATTGGTATGGCGGCGCCTATTTTCTTTGCTGCTCGCGCACGGTGCGTGACACGGCGGCCTATCTCGACGCGGTCGCCGGCGCGCTGCCGGGCGAGCCCTACACGCCGCCGGTTCCTGATGGCACCTGGCTCAGCCTGTCGGCGCGGGCGCCAACGAAGCTGCGCATCGGCTTTTCCGTCACGCCGCCCAACGGCACTGCGACCGATCCGGAGGTGAAGGCGGCGGTGCTGGAGACCGTGGCGGTACTCGAGCGGCTCGGCCACCATGTCGAGGAGCATGACATGCCGCTCGACGCCAATGCTGTGTGGAAGACCTACACCAACATGACCTGCGTGCAGACGGCGGCGACCTTCGACTACCTTGAAACGGTGATGGGGCGGCCGGTGACACCGGGTGATGTCGAGGCGGTGACCTTCGCGATCATCGAGCGCGGCCGTGCGACCAGCGGCACCAGGCACATCTCCGACGTCGAGCAGCTCAGGCAGGTCGGCCGCGACATCGTCGGCGACCTTGGCGCCTACGACCTCTTCATCACCCCGACGCTGACGCAGCTGCCGCGCCCGCTCGGCTATTACGACATGTCGGAGACGGATATCGACCGCTACAATGCCGAATGGACGGACGCGGTGTTTGCCTTTCCCTTCAACATCTCCGGCCAGCCGGCGATCTCGCTGCCGCTCGGCTGGTCGAAAGACGGCGTCCCGATCGGCGTGCAGCTGGTCGGCCGCTACGGCGACGAGGCAACGGTGCTGGCCGCGTCGGCGCAGCTGGAGCAAGAGATGCCGTGGAGGGGGAGAAGGCCGGCGGTGAGTGGTTAGGTGCTTGGCAGCCCACCGCCGAGTTCCGTGGCGCCCCCCTCTGTCCTGCCGGACATCTCCCCCTCAAGGGGGGAGATTACGCGCTCAACAGCCTTCGCCAAATCATCTACACGGTAAGGTGGGCGAGACGGCGAAGCTGCCAATCTCCCCCCTTGAGGGGGAGATGTCCGGCAGGACAGAGGGGGGCGTAGAGCGCTGCCCCTGCAGTGACCCGCGCTCGCTATCCAATCCTCTCCAGCCGCCTCGGCAGTCGGTTCATCGGCTTGGGCCCGTCCGGCGTGATCAGGAACTGGTCCTCGAGATTGAAGCTAGCGAGGCCGTCTATGTAGAGCGGGATCTCGAAGGCCAGCACCATGCCGGCTTCGATCACGACATCGCTGTCGGCGGCGATGAACGGCCATTGTTCGGAAAACACCGACTCAAATGGCCGCGGCGGTAGGTGCGCAGCCCTTGCCGCGCCAGGCTGTCGGTGGCGACGCGATGCACGTGGGCGAGCGTGGTTCCCGCATCAAGGGACGCCAGGCCGTCGTCAAAGGCCCGCTCGGCGATGGCGTGCAGTTCGGCCTGCTCGGCGGATGGCGGCCCGAAGGTGAAGTTGCGCGACATGTCGGAGGC
>NZ_RZPW01000924.1:0-2171 GCF_003998455.1 Mesorhizobium sp. M7A.F.Ca.CA.001.08.2.1
GGAACCCGAAAAAACTGGAAAAATCAGATCATCCAGGGCGCGTAGAGCGGCGCGTTGACGGCGTTCATCTCGGCGCTGCGGCCACGCTCCCGGCGCGTCGTCTCGACGATCTCGAACGCCGTGCGATCCGACAGCAGGCGGCGCAGGGCCGCGGCATTCATCCTGTGGCCGCCGCGATAGGAGCGGAAGCAGCCGATGAAGCGGGCGCCGGCCAGCGCCAGGTCGCCCATGGCGTCCAGCGTTTTATGGCGCACGAATTCGTTGGGATAGCGCAGGCCGCCCATGTTGATGACGCGGTTGTCGTCGCCGATCACCAGCGAATTCTCCAGCGAGGAGCCGAGCGCATAGCCTGCAGCCCACAGCCGCTCGACATCCTTCATGAAGCCGAAGGTGCGGGCACGCGCGATGTCGCGACGGAAAATATCGGCATTGAGGTCGGAGGCAAACAGCTGACGGCCTATCGCCGGGCTTTCGAAGTCGATCTCGATCTCGAAACGGGTTCCGTCATAGGGCCGAAACTCCGCCCACGAGGCGCCGTTCTCGATGCGGACCGGCTTGATGACCCTGATATAGCGGCGCTTGACCGAAAGCGTCTCGATGCCCGCCTGGTCGATGGCTTCGACGAACGCCGTGGCGCTGCCATCGAAGATCGGAACCTCGGAACCATCGATCTCGACAGCGACATTGTCGATGCCGAGCCCAAACAGCGCCGCCATGATGTGCTCGACCGTGGCAATATGCTCGCCGGCGGGATCACCAAGCATGGTGCACAGGTCGGTGGCGCCGACTTCCGAGACCAGGGCACGAAACTCGCGGCCCTGCTCGGCACCGTTGAAAAGCTGGAAAACGATGCCGGCGTCGGCATCCGCCGGCATGAAGCTGATGGACACTTCCTTGCCGCTGTGGACGCCGGTGCCAGTAAGCGACGCGCGCGTCTTCAATGTCGTCTGATAGTCGTGCAAGACAATCCCCATAAGCCCGTAATGCCTAGGTCCGCTTCTCCAGCCCGAGGGCGCGGCTCTTGTGTGAATCGGCTGGCAGGGCGACTTCCCCCGAAATCCCGGCAAACCGATGATGGTAGGCAGCGAAGATAATGTCCCGTCAGGGAGACTCCAAATCACGGTTTCTTACTCTGTGTAACCGCGAACTGGAATGGGCGCGACTTTGTAAGCTGTTGAAATCACAGCATTTAAAACGTTAACAGGCAAGCGATTCCTCGCTTGCCTGTTAACAAATGTTACAGTCCGTTTACCAATCAGTTGGCCTGGCGGCGCAGGAACGCCGGAATCTCCAGCTGATCGTCTTCCTGAGTCGTCCTCACCTGCGGCGTCAGGCGGCCCTGATCGTCGAGTTGGCCACGGCGCGGCGCATAGAGCTGCGCATCCTGGCTGGCGAGGCGGCGCACTTCGGGCGCGGCCTGGCGCAGCTTGGGCTCGCGCGGCTGCGCCGGCTGCAGCCTTGCGGGTTCTTCCTCGCGGCGGGGCAGTCCGTTGGTCAGGCGCTTCAGCAGGCCGATCGGTCCGCTGTTGTTCTCGTGGTCCACCGGGCGGCTCTTGGCATCCACCTCGGCCTTGACGACCGGCGGGAAGTCCTCGACGCGCGGCATACGCTGAGGTGCCATGGCAACAGGCTGCGGGGCTTCGCGCAGCATCTCGCGCGGCTGCGGGGCCGGCTGCATCTGCTGGACCACCGGCTGCGGCATCGGCTGTGCTGGCGGCGCCTGGAAGATTTTGCTCTGCGGGCGGAAATCTTCTGCGTGAGCGACAGGAGCCGGGCGCGCCTGCGCCATCGCCGCGGCATTGGCTTCGGCCAGATGGATGGCTTCGGCGACAGGGTCGACAGCGCGTGGCTCGTAGGCCGCCTGCTGGACAGGCGCCGGGCGAGCCTCCGCGATCTGAGCCGCCGGGCGGCTGACCGGCTTCGGAGGCGCCGTGCGGATCGAGATCGGCGCAGCGGCGATTTCAGCCGCCGATTTGTCGATGCCGGTGGCAACCACCGAGACGCGGATGACGCCTTCGAGTTCCTCGTCGAAAGTGGCGCCCAGGATGATGTTGGCGTCCTGGTCGACTTCCTCGCGGATACGGGTCGCCGCTTCGTCGACTTCGAACAGCGTCAGGTCGCGGCCGCCGGTGATCGAGATCAGCAGGCCCTTGGCGCCCTTCATCGAGGTC
>NZ_RZPW01000925.1:0-2162 GCF_003998455.1 Mesorhizobium sp. M7A.F.Ca.CA.001.08.2.1
GATGCCGGCGGCAAAATCGGACAGCACCGAAAAGACCGGCTGCCCTCTCGCCTTCAAGGTTTCCACGACCGCTGTCAGGGTCGGATGGTCCGGACCGACCACGGCGATGGCCCTCGATTTCGCCGCCAGCCTGCGCATCTGCAAGGCGATCTCGTCGGGAGCCAGGGAGCTGGCGAAATCGATGCTCGCAACGCCGCGGAAGCGCTGCGATTGCGAGATGGCCAGTTCGAGTTCCCGCGCGAAGTCACCGTAGAAGGCATCATTGCCCCGCAGCAGCAGGAAGCCCAGGCGGTACTCCGGCAACTCCTGGCGCATGCGCTGCTTGATAAGGCCGGCGGCGTGGTAGCCGATGTCGGTAGCGGTCTCGTAGACGCGGCGCGCTGTCTCTTCGCGCACCGGCAGCCGGTTGTTCAGCACGCGGTCGACGGTGGCGACACTGACGCCCGAGATGCGCGCCAGATCGGATATTGTCGGCCGCTTCACCATGCTTGCCTCGTCGGGTTTGCTCGAGCCCTTCGTACATCATCCTGATGGGAAATGATAGAAACTATCTTTATGATGTTGAGTCTATCATCGGTCGGCGTTACTTTGACGCCTGAAGCCAAGGGATTTCATGGCATTCGCTCTGGCGGATGCCTTTGCCGAGGGAGGCAATCATGTCCACTGCGCCGTCCCGGCGTGATTACAGCCTGATCGGCCGCGACGCCAAGCTCGCCGTCGAGACCGGCCTGTCGGCGGCCGAGTGGTATCACACCGACATACCGCGCAAGCAGATGAAGGAGCTGATGCAGCGCTCCGACGGGCCGGCGATCCGCGATACCGCGATCTGGTTCGCCGCCCTGATCGTCAGTGGCGCCGGCGGCGCCTGGCTCTGGGGCACATGGTGGTGCGTGCCGTTCTTCTTCGTCTATGGCGTGCTCTACGGCTCCTCGACGGATTCACGCTGGCACGAATGCGGTCACGGCACCGCCTTCCGCACGCAATGGATGAACGATGCGGTCTATCAGATCGCCTGCTTCATGATCATGCGCAATCCGGTGACCTGGCGCTGGAGCCACACGCGCCACCACACCGACACCATCATCGTCGGCCGCGACCCGGAAATCTCGGTGATGCGGCCGCCGGATCTGGTTCGCGCCATGCTGGGCTTCGTCGGCGTGCTCGACGCCTGGCATGCGATGAGCGATATGCTGCGCAACGCCGCCGGCACCGTCAGCGCCGCCGAAAAGACCTTCATTCCAGAACAGGAACAGCCCAAGGCGATCCGCGTCGCCCGCATCTGGACGGCGATCTATGCCGCCACCGTCGGGCTGGCGCTCTACACCGGTTCGTTCCTGCCGCTGATGCTGGTCGGCCTGCCTAGGCTCTACGGCGCCTGGCACCATGTCATGGTCGGGCTGCTGCAGCATGGCGGCCTGGCCGACAATGTCACCGACCACAGGCTCAACAGCCGCACCGTCTACATGAACCCGATCAGTCGGTTCATCTACTGGAACATGAACTACCATGTCGAGCATCACATGTTTCCGATGGTGCCCTATCATGCGCTGCCGAGGCTGCACGAACTGATCAAGCACGATCTGCCGGAACCGACACCGTCGATCCTGGCCGGCTACCGCGAGATGATCCCGGTCTTCCTGCGCCAGCTGCGCAACGAGGACTATTTCCTCAAGCGCGAGCTGCCGCCGACCGCACGGCCATATCGCGAGGAATTCCACAACGACACTATCGCCGCCGCGGCGGAATGATCGTGCTTCCATCCGATCCAGACTGTTTATTTAACGCAATTCCGGACGGAAAACCGCTGCGCACTTTTTTGCTTTTGGGAGGACTTGAATGAGCGACTGGGTCGAGGCCTGCGCCACCGGCGACATAGACGAGGAGGATGTGATGCGCTTCGACCATGGCGGCCGCACCTTCGCCATCTATCGCAGCCCCGACGACGAGTTCTTCGCCACCGACGGCCTTTGCACGCATGAAAAGGTGCACCTGGCCGACGGGCTGGTGATGGATGACATCATCGAATGCCCCAAGCACAATGGGCGCTTCAACTACAAGACGGGTGACGCCCGCGGCGCCCCGGTCTGCATCAATCTCAAGACCTATCCGGTCAAGGTCGATGCCGGCAAAGTCCTGATCCAGATCGGATGACCGATATGGCG
>NZ_RZPW01000926.1:0-2159 GCF_003998455.1 Mesorhizobium sp. M7A.F.Ca.CA.001.08.2.1
CTGGATCATGCGGGCCATGTGCCATGGCCCCGGCGTGCAGGTGGTGGCCAGCGTGCCGTGCGCCGGGCCCGTGCCGCCGCCGAGCATGGTGGTGATGCCTGACATCAGCGCCTCCTCGATCTGCTGCGGGCAGATGAAGTGGATATGCGCGTCGAAGCCGCCTGATGTCAGGATCTTGCCTTCGCCGGCGATGATCTCGGTTCCGGGGCCGATGATGATGGTAACGCCATCCTGCGTGTCCGGATTGCCGGCCTTGCCGATGGCCGCGATGCGCCCGTCGCGAAGCCCGACATCTGCCTTGAAGATGCCTGCACTGGCATCGATCACCAGCGCGTTGGTGATCACGGTATCGACGGCGCCTTGCGCCCTGGAAACCTGGCTCTGGCCCATGCCGTCGCGGATCACCTTGCCGCCGCCGAATTTCACCTCTTCGCCATGGATGGTGAGATCCTTCTCGACCTCGATGAACAGTTCGGTGTCGGCAAGCCGTACTCTGTCGCCGACCGTCGGGCCGTACATCTGCGCGTAGGCGGCGCGGGTAATTCTGCCCATCAGCGATTGCTCCCGAAATGCGGTTTGCCGAAATGCGGTTGGATTGAAGCGCGGCTGCACATTGCTGCCATCCTATGGTCACGCAATGACCTGCTGGGCGACACCTTCTGATCCCATTTGGCGGTTGAGGTTAGGGGGTCACCCCAGACCGACCGTTTGCCAATCGATGGAAAGGAAAATCCATGCGCAAAACGATAGTTCTTGCCGCCGCAGCCAGCCTGATGCTGGCGGGCGCCGCCAGTGCCCAGCAGCAACCCGCGCCACAGCCCGCTCCGGCGCCGGCAACGCCTGCTCCAGCCACGCCCCAGGCTCAGCCGGCCGTTCCGACGATCCAGAGCGTCAACATCGTCGACATCACGGAGCTGCCAAAGGACACCCAGACGCAGGTCAACCAGGTGATCGCCCAGCGCGGCGATGACGGCTTGAAGAAACTGCGCAGCTCGATCGACGCCACTCCCAAGGTTAAATCGGCGCTCGAGGCCAAGGGAATGACCTCGGCGCAGGTGGTCGCGGCCAGTATGGAACCCAATGGCGCACTGACCCTGATCACCAAGAAGGCGAGCTGACGCCACGGCATGGCGGGCCGGCATCCGTCCGGCCGGCTGCATTGGGAAAGGAACCTTCGCCGGGCCGGATTCGTTTTGTCCTTCTCGCGCTAACCCGCGCCCCGAAACGATTTCTCTCAGGAGCGAGCGATGGCGATCACTTCTTTCTCGACCAGAATGCAGGCAGTCGCCGCCATGACGTTCCTGGCGGCGGCTGGTCCTGCTGCCGGACTGAAGGCGCAAGGACTGGAAAGCACGGAGACCGTCAATCGCATCGTCGGCTCGCAGGTCAAGCAGGAAGAGGCCAAGGCCAACACTGAGGCCGGCAACGTCAACACGGCGATCGACCGCACGCGTGAAAACATCGGCACGGTGCGCAAGACATCCAAGCTCGACAAGGTCGACATCGTGTTCCTCACCGACGCCGCGCGCAGCGAGGGCGGCCCGCCGCCGGAGATCGAGACCAAGGTCAAGCAGCATCAGGACGACATTACGGAGCTGCGCAAGGAGATCGAGGCCAACGCGCTGCTGTTCAACGCCATCGAATCGCGGCGCGTGCAGGCGCAGGATGTCCTCGCCGTCGAATTCGACAATCCCGGAAAGATCGTCATCTACGCCGCGGCCAAGCCATCGAACTGAGCTGAGCGCGCCGGAAGATCTCACAGCTTGCCCATCACCTTCTGCTGAAATCCGTAGACCTCGCGCTTGCCGCCGAGCGGCACCAGCGTGACGTCGCGCTCCTGGCCCGGCTCGAAGCGCATGGCCGTGCCCGCGGCAATGTCGAGGCGCATGCCCCTGGCGCGCTCACGGTCGAATTTCAGCCCCTCATTGGTCTCGAAGAAATGGTAGTGGCTGCCGACCTGGATCGGCCGGTCGCCGCTGTTGGCGACTTTCAGGGTGACGGTCTGCAGGCCCTTGTTGAGCTCGATGTCGCCGCCCACCGTGATGATTTCACCGGGGATCATGGTCACCCTCACACGATGCCGAAGGCGAGACCGATGCCGATCGCCGCGCAGGCGGCACCGGCAGCGCGGGCCAGGCCACGAAACCGGATGCCGAGAC
>NZ_RZPW01000927.1:0-2155 GCF_003998455.1 Mesorhizobium sp. M7A.F.Ca.CA.001.08.2.1
GCGACACAATGAGCGCTGCCGTCGGTTCGGCCAGGCGCTCGGCAAGCTCGTCGGCCTCGGCCAACAGCACCTTGCTCACGCCCTTCAGCTTGGCGGCAGCGTCGGCTGCCGGCTTGGCGCCCTTGCCGGCAACCAGCACATGCACGTCCGAGCCGATCTGCAGCGCGGCCGACAGCGCCTTGGCGGTCTGGTCGGAAAGGGTTGCGTTGTCGTGTTCTGCAATCAGAAGAATAGCCATTGATGATATTCCTGACTTTCGTCTTCGCGGCTCCCTGAAATCCGGTCAGGCCGAGTCGAAAACGGTTGGTTTCGAGAACCGGAGCGGAGCGTACTTCTGTACGTGAGCACCGGAAGCGGAGAAGCCAGCCGTTTGCAGGCCGGCCTCATCGGATTTCCTTACAGCACGCCGGCTTCGTTCTTCAGCTTGTCGACCAGCTCAGCGACGCTCTTGACCTTGACGCCTGCCTTGCGGCCGCTCGGCTCTTCGGTCTTGATGACCTTCAGCCGCGGCTTGACGTCGGCGCCGTAGTCGGCCGGGCTCTTCTCGTCGAGCTGTTTCTTCTTGGCCTTCATGATGTTGGGCAGCGAGGCATAGCGCGGCTGGTTGAGGCGAAGGTCGGCGGTGACGATCACCGGCATCTTCAGTTCCACCGTCTGCAGGCCGCCATCGACTTCCCGCGTCACCTTGGCCTTGTCGCCGTCGAGCACGATCTTGGAGGCGAAGGTGCCCTGCGCCCAGCCCAACAGTGCCGCCAGCATCTGGCCGGTCTGGTTGGAATCGTCGTCGATCGCCTGCTTGCCGAGGATGACGAGGCCGGGCTGCTCGGCGTCGACGACGCCCTTCAGCACCTTGGCGACGCCGAGCGGCTCGGTCTGTTCGTCGGTCTTGACCAGGATGGCGCGGTCAGCGCCCATGGCGAGCGCCGTGCGCAGGGTTTCCTGCGCCTGCTGCGGGCCGATCGAGACGACGATGATTTCTTCCGCCTTGCCAGCTTCCTTCAGCCGGATCGCCTCTTCAACCGCGATCTCGTCGAACGGGTTCATCGCCATCTTGACGTTGGCGAGCTCCACCGCCGAACCATCAGCCTTCACGCGAACCTTGACGTTCGCATCCACAACCCGCTTCACGGGCACAAGGATCTTCATTTGCCTGTCACCTCTTCACGCTAATTGGGCGCGCTATAACAGCCTGCGCCCGTTCTGAGTTGTCGAAAGCCGACATTCCAGGTGGAAATTCTGGCCGGATGGAAATTCTGGTCTTTGCCCGCCTTAGGTTGCGGCGGAGACGTTTCCGTAGTTGCGGCAACCCTGCACGTCAATACGCTGCAAGTGGCTCAAATCGGTTCAGTCCGAACTGGAAGCGTTTCCGCGTCCCCAGCGCGGTGTCGCGGCGGGTTGATCGGGGATCAGCGGTTCCGTGGCAACCGGCGGCTGGTCGGGCGCGGCGGGCGCGACGTCTTCGTCGGCGCCGGCAAACAGCGGCACGCCGCGGCTACGCAAGACAAGCACCAGAACGGCGCCGGCGATGATGCCGCCGATATGGCAGGCCCAGGAGATCTGATCCTCGCCGCCGGCGGCAAACATCACCACCTGGAAAAGGACCCACAGGATGAGCGGGATGAAGGCCGGAATGCGCAGCGGGATGCGGGCGAAGGCCAACACCCAGACCTTCACCCTGGGATAAAGGATCAGATAGGCGACGACCACGCCGGCGATGGCGCCCGAGGCACCGATCAGCGGCACCTGCGAGTCCCAGGCGACGAGGCCCTGGAAGGCGGCGCCGGCGATCGCGCACAACAGGTAGAAGATGAGGTAGCGGATGTGACCGAGCGCGTCCTCGACATTGTCGCCGAACACCCACAGGAACAGCATGTTGCCGCCGAGGTGGAAGATGTCGGCATGCAGGAAGGAATAGGTGAGGTAGCTCAGGCTTTCGGGGATGACGATAAAACGGGGATCGAGCTCGGCGGTGTCATGGACGACCGACGGGATGAAGCCGAGACCAAGCACGGCGGCATTGGAGAAACTCTCGCCGCCGAGCGCGGTGGCGAGGTAGACCAGGGCGTTGACCACGATCAGCCCGATGGTCACATATTGCAGGCGGATGTGGCGCAGCCTGTTGGTGTCGTAAAGCGGGATGAACATGCCCCAGGCC
>NZ_RZPW01000928.1:0-2149 GCF_003998455.1 Mesorhizobium sp. M7A.F.Ca.CA.001.08.2.1
ATCATAGTTGGTGGCGTTGCGGATGCCTGCCGTCTCTTCCTCGACCACTTCCTCGATGCGGCCGATGATGGCGGCGAGGTTGCCGGGCCGCGCGAACGGGATCGGCGCTTCCGACGTGGTCGTGCGTGCTGGCAGGTTGGGCGTGGATTCCGAAAAGTCGGCCATGGCGTTTCCCAGTTTAGATCTTGATATTTGTTTTTATGGTCGTCTCGTCACCGGTCATCGATCCCGCAGCCTTGCGCTGCAATTGATGGACCAGCGAGGTCGACAGGCTGTTTTGCTGGCCGACCTCGGTCTTTTCCGGCCCGCCCGAAACCGGACCGACGGGCACGACGCGCTTGCCTTCGAGATAGTGGTCGGCGAGCATCGACTTGGCGATGCCGATGCCGCCGCGTTCGGCCATCACGTCGGCCACCCGCTCTGCAAGCTGCGATTTCCACATGTCGCCGGCCAGGCCCTTGCCGTAGACGCCCTCGGTGTCCTTGGGCAGCATGTTCTGGATGAAGGTCTGCAGCACCATCGCCTCGAACTTCTTGAATTTCTTGGCCGGGTCGGTTGCGGCGGCGGCCTTGTCGGCTGTGGCGCGCGACAGGATCGAGCCGGCATCGACGGAAGCGGCTGTGTCGAGTGAAAACGTGCCCGCAGCGCCGCCGGCCCGCTTTGCCAGCGCGGCGCGGGCGGTCTCGATATCCGCCGGGTCGACGGCTCGGGCCACATCCATAACGATGTCGCTGGGTGGAGAAATCGCCAAGAAAGTCCGCCTTTTACCGGTTTTCCCTGACCAGACCATGCCTCAACAAGCTTGTGGCAGGCTTGCGGGAAGGAGAGGGAGCGGAGTGCGGGGATCGGATCGAAGCTGCCGGCCGAGGGTGGGATTTCCGCCTCAGCCTCACTCCTTGACCGCCCCCGTCATCGAGGAGACGTAGTGCTCGACGAAGAATGAATAGAGCACCACCACCGGCAGGGAGCCGATCAGCGCGCCTGCCATCAGGGCTCCCCATTCATAGACGTCCGAACGTACGAGTTCGGTAAGCACGCCGACCGGCACGGTTTTGTTTTCGGACGACTGGATAAAGGTCAAGGCGTAGATGAATTCGTTCCATGACAGGGTGAAGGCGAAGATGCCGGCGGAGATCAGGCCGGGCACCGACAGCGGCAGAACTATCTTGGTCAGGATTTGCCAGCGGCTCGCTCCGTCGATCAGCGCGCATTCTTCCAGTTCGAAGGGTATCGAGCGGAAGTAGCCCATCAAGAGCCACGTGCAGAATGGAATGAGGAACGTCGGATAGGTGAGGATCAGTGCGAACGGCGTATCGTAAAGGCCGAGGTTGAACACCATTACCGACAGTGGAATGAACAGAATCGAGGGCGGCACGAGATAGGCCAGGAAGATCGCCAAGCCGACCTGCCGCGCCCCGGAAAACCGCAAGCGCTCGATCGCATAGGCAGCGAACACCGCCGCCAGCAGCGACAGGAAAGTTGAGGCGGTCGAGATGATGATCGTGTTGAGGAGCCAACCCGGATAGGACGTCTCGAAGAGCAGATACCGAATATGCTCGAGCGTCGGATGGACGACCCAGAACGGGTTGAAATTGGCATAATCCGTCATCTCGAGATTGGGTTTCACCGCCGTGATCGTCATCCAGTAGAACGGGAACAGCAGTACGATGACGAAGATCAGGAGCGGCAGATAAACGGTCACCACGCGCCGGGGCAGGCTCTGGAGATAGCCCATGCCGCCTTCATCCGTGTTCGGGCGGTTGCTCGTTTCTATCGCGGCCATGTCAGTCTCCACCGCCCTGCTGCCATTTACGACGTTGCAGCCCGAAATAGCTGAAAAGGATCGCCGCAAGCAGGAACGGGATCATCGCCACCGCGATCGCGGCTCCCTCGCCAAGCTGGCCGCCGGAAATGCCGCGCTGGAACGAGAGCGTCGCCATCAGATGGGTGGCATTCACCGGCCCGCCGCGAGTCAGCACATAGATCAGCTGGAAATCGGTGAAGGTGAACAGGACCGAAAAGGTCATGGTGATGGCGATGATCGGCGTCAGCAGCGGCAGCGTCACATAGCGGAACAACTGCCAACGGCTGGCGCCGTCGAGCGTCGCGGCCTCGTAAAGCGATTGGGGAATCGTCTGCAGGCCGGCCA
>NZ_RZPW01000929.1:0-2149 GCF_003998455.1 Mesorhizobium sp. M7A.F.Ca.CA.001.08.2.1
CGGCCAAGGTGATTACGGAGAGCCAAAGGTCGGACGATCGCTCGACTATCCAGGCCGCTAGTTTCTCATCGGAGGGCGTCCTGCGTTTTGAAGGGGCAAGCAAGCTGACGACATTCGTGTCCAAAAGGTACAATGTCAGAACGCCGGATCGCGCAGAGCCCGTGCGGGCTTTCGGCTTCGCGCTGGCAGGTCAGCTTCCTCCAGGGGCGAGTTTGTGAGCAGCCAACCCAGCGACGGCACACGGGAAAGGCGTTCGTACTCCGAATAGCTGATTACGACAGCCTCTCTTTTGCCGTGACGGGTGACGACCGTCGGTGTGCCCGCAACCGCTTCGTCGACCACATGTGAGAACGTAGCCTTGACGTCTTTGAGCTGAATCTCTTTCATCATGATTGCTCCCGTGACTAAAGTGGTCATATAAATTATGGAGCGAGTTTTGGCAAGCAGTCAGGACGGATCGGTGCGCCTACGGCGCTCGATCTGCCGCCAGTTGGCAGGCTGACATCTCACATCAGGTCTAATCCGGAAAACCGCGTCTTCCCCGTTGATCTGGAAAGTACGGCGATCGACCCCGACACAATCGCGATTAGCCAGCAACACGCAGCAGCCGACACCGCCGACGGCAGATAGAGCCTGTCAAGACTGGACTGGGCGGCAGCGAGCAGCGGCTCGACCTTCTGCCCGGCGACGCTCAATTCGATGTCGGTTAGCCGCCGGGGTGATTTCCGGCCTGCAGGAACCAGCCTGTGCAACGAGGCCGAGCGCCGCCACGAATCGACCAGCGCCGATTTTTCAGCGGCATCCGACGTGATCGATGCTTGAACACGGTCTGCACGCAATGTGGCCATGTGCCGGTCCATGCCTTCCTCCCGAAGCCTGAACGCCGATAGACTTGCCGCTGTTTCCTCAATCTTCCAGCGGCATAACAGATGTCCTCCGCGCTGCTATCTTGCTCTTGTTGCCCCGCTGTCAAATGGTCTGAAGTGCTTGTACCATCCAGGAGTCGGAGCGCAGCTCATTCGCTCATCGCATGAAGCGCATCATGCCTGATGATTTCGATGCTGCGCAGGCTGAGCAGGCGGATGACGCCCTTGTCCTTCAGCCGGGTGAAGATCCGCGATACCGTCTCGATGGTGAGGCCAAGATAATCGCCGATATCCATGCGCGACATCGGAAGTTCGACCTGCCGCAATCCGCCCTGGCGCTCCGACAGGTCGACCAGGAACGCGGCGACGCGTTCGATGGCGCTCTGGCGACCGAGGACCAGCAGGTGTTCCTGCGCTCTGGTCAACCCCTTCAGCGCCAGAGGCAGCAACTGATGGGACATATCCGCTCCAGCTGTGAGGCGGAAGACGCGGACACCGGTGGAATTGACCGCTTCAGCAAAGAAATGGTGCGTCGTGTCGGCTTCGAAGCCGAATGTCTCTCCGGCGAGATGAAAGGCACTGATCTGCCGGCGGCCGTCAGCAAGCAGGCGGTAGACGCGGACGGCGCCGAACTCCACCTGGTAGAAGCCTCCGGCCTTCTCGCCCTGGGCGTAGATTTCCGCGCCTGCGGGATAGAAGCTGAGTGGTTGCAGCAGTGCGGGCTCAAAAGCCTCCGGCAGGTTGGGCTGGGCAGACCGTGACGGCAGCGAAATTCTGGAGGAGGTGTAGGCGTGCATGGCTGTTTTCCCGGTTTATCCGTGACACAGCAATCGCGCGAATCCGCGGGTCGCGAAATTCGGTTATGTCCCTACGGGAAACTACCTAGAGCCGCTCCTCCTGAATCGGTCCAGCGCTGGTCGCCGCAGTGAAGAAAGCTATTCACTTGCTTCGCGGCCCGACACCTGCTGGATCAAGATACGGAAGAAAACGTGGGGTGCACTGTCCGACACCGCAGGCATGAGTGGCTTGAGGGCGCCGGGCTCCCACCAAGCGGCATGCTTGCTCAACATCGCCCATGCATGGTCACGCTCGAGCTTGTGGCCAATCCGGTCCGGCAGTTCCTCATAACGGCCATCGACGACGACGCTTCTCCAGCCTCGGCCCTGGCCGCGTTCACCCACCTGGACGGACACCAGGGGATTGGCACGCATCCAGTCGATCTTCTTGCCGGGCATGGAAAACGCGTAGAGATGATTGTCGGCGTGCGCATAGTGCACCGGCAC
>NZ_RZPW01000092.1:0-12505 GCF_003998455.1 Mesorhizobium sp. M7A.F.Ca.CA.001.08.2.1
TTCCTGATCGGCGTCTGCGCCATGTGGATTTCGGACGTGCTGTTCGAGTTTGCGGTGCGGAGATTCAAGCCGGGGGTGGAGGAGTAGCTGTTGGCACCGCGTCGTCTGTTGGCCACTGCCTGACGGAATTACCGAGGCGGGCGACCTGGCGCAGCGTGGCTTTCATTTCCAGGACCGACCGCTGCCCGCTTCGGCTCACGCCGGGGCGGGCTTTTTTGTATTTCCGATCGGCCATTGCTGAGCGGCATTCGAGCTGACCGGTCTCGTCATCGCCCGTTGTCACAAGCAAGTTAATCATGTCGGTTATGCATAATGATTATTGTTAATTTTTGATTGAAGCACCGAAAATACATAAAGACTTGAGGGGATGAAGCGCTCATATATTGTTAAGCAAGAGGTAGACCACAGAAGACGGAAGCCATCTCCATCATCAAACGGGAATAGCTTTCATGAACAAGTTCACTGTTATTTTCGCCGCTGTTGCAGTTGCATCGTCCGTTGGAGCCGCCGAGGCGGGTTGTGGGTGCGGAGGTTCGGGCGGCTGGGGAGGCAATTCGGGCAGCCTGATCAATGTTTCGCCGTCCATCGACCTTGGCAAGATCACCGCGCTGAACGACGTGCTCAGCGGCAACAACATCCTGAGCGGCAATGTCCTTTCAGGCATTCTGAACGGCAACAAGACCAATATCGTCGGTGGCGTTCTGAGCGGGCTCGGCGTCAACCTGCTGGGCGGCAAAAGCTACAGTCTGGGCAAGCGCCACTAAGTTCGGCGCTGCATCTAACCATCGAAGACAACCCAAAATAGCCCGTTCCGGTGCGCCGGGCGGGCTATTTTTGCGTGTCGGGCCGATCAAGCGAGGATGTTGACCGCGCGTGCCGCGACCAGCGCGATGGTCAGCAGCGAGATCATGGCCTCGGCCATCATCAGCAGCTTGGCGCGCTGGGAAAGTGGCAAGGTGTCGGTGGGCGAAAACGCGGTCGCATTGGTGAAGGCGAGGAAGAAATAATCGACGAAGCCGGGCAGCCAATCTTGGAGTTCACGGTCGTTCAACGTCATCTGCGCGAACAGGAAATCGGCCTGCGCAAGCTTGACCAGACCGCAGGTCGGCGGCCCGCCGCGATCGGTGCTCCAGAACCACAAGGCAAAGACGATGACGTTGGTAACCCAGATGTTGAGTGCGTCGATCAGCAGGGTCGTGCCGCTGTTGCCGGCATGGCCCTCCAGCAAGGCATGCACCAGCAGGACCAGCGAACCGCAATTCATGATGCTGATGATGGCGGTCATGGTCAGGGCTGTTCTGCGGATCATGACCCGAAACTGGCCGATCGCATGCCACTCGTGGTCCTCGACCGCCTTCCGGGTGGCGGCCTGTGTCCAGGCGGTGGCCACCGACAAGGGCAGCAGCAGGGCGGCTTCCAGCGCGGGCGCCAGCCAGCGCGGCCCGAATGAGAGATTGTTGATGACCAGAAGCTGCAGGCAGATGATGACGAGAACGGCCGCACGGGCCATCCAGAAATCGAGCGCACGGTAGTGAATGACGGCATGGTGGTGGCGCATTTTTCAAATCCTGGATGCTTTTCTGAGGACGGGAGCCGGTCAGGCTTGGGCGACGCCTGCCGCGATCACGCCCAATGCGCCATGCCCCGGCATGTTCAGGGTGCCGCGGGATGGCGTGTTCCATTGTTGTCTTGCTGGCATGTGATGACGGGAGAGGCGGCATGGTGGCGCGAAACTCTGCCTCAATCTTGGTTTTGCCGTGGTCGCCCAAGTATACATTTTCGTAAGCTTCGAGTTCTGGGCTGTTCGAAAAACCGTCCGGCGTGATTTATCCACCGCATGACGCGAATCGACGGACCCATCAACGGTTGGCTGCCTGTCGGCAGTTCTGTTCCAGGCGACTGGCGGCAGTCGTCGATCTGGCCAGGGCTGACGCGCTATCCAGAAGCCGGCCTGGCGCTTTTATGCCTGACACAGATCCTGTGCTGGACCGTGGCGCCCGCGCTTGTCGACGTGTCACCGCCCAACGATGTCGTCGAAGGCTTCATGTGGGGCCGCGAATGGGTGCTGTTGACCTACAAGCATCCACAGCTTCCCGGCTGGCTGCTCGAGATCAGCCATCTTCTGACCGGATCGTTCCGCTGGCCGCAATATCTCGTGGCTCAGCTAACGATCTCGGCCACTTTCGTGCTAGTCTATCTGCTGGCCCGCGACATGCTCGGGCGAACCCGCGCGCTGGCCGCCGTGCTTCTGATGCCGTCGCTCTATTTCTTCGGCTGGCCGACCCCACAGTTCAATCATGACTACGCGCAGATGCCCTTCTGGGCCGCTATCTGCTGGCTGTTGTGGCGTGCGGGCCGTGGTGGTGGGCCGGGCTGGTGGCTGGCGCTCGGGCTGGTGTCGGGCGTCGGGCTCTATGCCAAGCTTTCCACCGGCTTATTATTGCTTTTCGGGGCGATCTGGCTGCTGTCGGACACACGCGCACGCAGTCGGCTCGCCACGCCCTGGCCATGGCTTGGGCTCGCGGTTTTCGGCGCTGTCGCCGCTCCACTGGCCGCCGAACTCTGCCGCGTCGATTTCCTGCCGCTGACCTATGCCGCCTGGCGCGATCAGTGGGTGGTGGCCCATCGCTCCCGCTTTTATTATATCGGCGTCCAGATGGCCGGGCTCTGCGGCTTTCTTCTGGTGCTGGCGATATCAGGGCTGCTGCGGCGCTCGCCCGCGCCGCAAAAGCCCGTCGGGCGCGGCACGCTGGTCTATCTCTTGTGGATGGGGGTTGGCCCGGCGATCCTCGTCATGGTGGCGTCCCTGTTCACCGGCGCCGGCGAGGCCTGGGGCGCGCCGATGTACAATCTTGCTGGCGTTGTGGCGCTCGCCTTGCTGGGCCATCGCCTCGGCGCCATCGAGATGCGAAAGCTGGCGATCTGCGCGCTCATCTCCATTGTCGGCATATCCGGTGCCTATGCGGGCATCCGCTGGACGAAATGCAATCTGCGTGGGCGCATGGACGCCGTCTGCTGGCCGGCGCAAAAGATCTCGGATGAGGCAGAGGCTGTCTGGCACGCTGCGACGCCCGATCGGCTCGACATCGTCGGCGGCCATGCCCTTATTGCGCCGCTGGCGGGCCTCAATGCCTATGACAAGCCGTCGATCTTCACCGAACTGAACATGCAGTACGCCCCCTGGATCACCAAGGAGCGGCTGCGCGAGCATGGCATATTGCTGGTCTGGCCCGGGCGCGATGTGCCATCTTATCTGCAGGCGTGGGTGGGCGACATCCCGGTCAAAATCGTTCTTTTCGACTGGTCGCTCAAGGCACCGCCGGTGGCGATCAGCTTCGCCGCCATTCCGCCTGGCGCGCGGCAGTTGCCGGGTGCTATCGACGGCCTCGCCCGACCGAGCAACTGAAGCAGATCCGCCGGTCCGCTGGACGAAGCAGGTGACAATGCCCATCTATGTCCAGACAAACTTGCCTTTGAGGAGACGTGATATGGCGACTTCGACCGAACGCGCAGTCCTTGCCGGTGGCTGCTTCTGGGGTATGCAGGATTTGATACGGCGCTATCCCGGCGTCATCTCCACCCGTGTCGGCTACAGCGGCGGCGACGTGCCCAACGCCACCTACCGCAACCACGGCACCCATGCCGAAGCCATCGAGATCAATTTCGATCCGGCCATCATAAGCTATCGCACGCTGCTGGAACGCTTTTTCCAGATCCACGATCCGACGACCCGCAACCGCCAGGGCAACGATGTCGGGACGAGTTATCGCTCGGCGATCTATTACACCAGCGACGAACAGAAGCGCATCGCCGAGGACACGATCGCCGATGTCGATGCCTCGGGCCTGTGGCCGGGCAAGGTCGTCACCGAAGTCGCACCCGTTGGCCCCTTCTGGGAAGCCGAGCCCGAGCATCAGGACTATCTGGAGAAATATCCCAACGGATACACCTGCCACTTCGTCAGGCCAGGCTGGAAGCTGCCGGTTCGTGAGAAGGCTGTTTCGTAGGGCTCACAGCTTCCGGTCCTGCCATGCATTGCCGCTCGATGGAGTCGTCGAGCGGCATCATCGCATCCCAAACACCTTCAGTCAGCGCGCCTTGTCGCGTCGGTGAAGCCATCGAGCTCTTCACCAATATCCGAAAGTGCCCTTCGAACGATTGTCTCGACCGTGTCTTGCCGATCGGGATCGAGTAAACGAAGACCTCGTTGGATTGCATCGCGCCAGCTGGCACCGCGATTCCAAGCTTCGGAGAACACCACGGCGAGATCATCTTGCCGGCGGGCAGTTGCCATCGCCTCGACCAGCAAGCTTGCCTGAAGAACATCTTTTTCCCGTTTTGCCGCGCCGTTTGCATTCGCTTGGCGAAGAGAGGCGACAATCAGTTTGTGGACGGCATATCGCTCGGGTGAGGGGACCAGTACCGGGACTCCGGATCGATGCAACAAGACGGTTCTTACGGGTTCGCGGATCAGAAAATCCAGGAACCGCAAGGGTTGTGCCGATGCGCCGCCCAGCGACGGCATCGCGCTCGCGTGGTCGGCGTAGTCGTCGCTACCCCGATTTGGGGTCAGGAATTCGACCTTGTAGCGGGAAGCGTTTTCGAACTGGGTCGTGCGATTGGCATCCGTTCGGTGCGGAATTTCGCGAAACGACGGATCGATATCGCGCAGCACATTCATGATCGGTGGCAGACTGTCGCCCACTTCGACGGAGACCGAGTGAAATTGGGCAAAGTCGGCATCGCCTGTCTGTAGCGCTACCCCCGGCAGCCTTACGCCCAGATATCCGGCGTAGGTCTGGAATGCGACCGTGCCGACAAGTACGCCCCGCAAGCGGAAAAACCCGGCCTTGCCAAGAGCTTCGACGATATCGCCGGTAAATTTTTCCGGCTCCATCAACCCGGCCTCGCGAACAAGCGTCGATACGAGCTTACGACGGCTTTTCAGATCGCTCTTGATTTCCCTGAAGGCGGCGACGCGTTTTGCGATCTCGGGATCGTCGGCCGGACCGACATATCGTCTTGTCGTCTTCGGTCTGGTCTCCTCGAAATACCAGTAGTCGCGGCCTTTTACCGGAACCCGTACGAAATTGCCTGCCGTCGAGAAGTCAGTTTGGAACGAGGCATCCAGGCTTCGTTGCACGAGTTCAGCGAACAGAGTGCGATAAGCAATATCGATCGATTTCATGGCGGCGTCCGACCAGGGTCTTTGCGTTATAAGAAATTTGCAGTTCTCTTATAACTGCGCGCTTCTGCTCCTGGTTTCAAGTGGTTATAAGAAAATTGCGAAAACCTTATAATCGCCCGACCTGTTATCAGAAGCAGCGCCATACACCGCCAGCGGTGCGCGCCTGCGTCGATTTCCTGCGGCATGCGCATACCGGCCGTCAGACGCTGTCCGGCGATTAACGATGCGCCGAAAACCCGCGGAGCATTCGCTCCGCGGGTTTTCGCTCCAATTGGCGACAACTTACTTGCCGCAATGGTTGTCGTTGACTGTCGGCGAAGCCGTGCCCGGCGAGGTGCCGTTGGCATCTGGCTGTGCGCCCTGCGGACCGGCCGGGCAGTTTTCATCCGCGTTGGAATTCATGCCATCGGGCATGCCGGTCGTGCTGTTGGTTATGCCCGGGTCCACAGTGTCCGGCTCGACCGTATTGGGTGAAGCCGGCGTGTTCGGCTCAACCGTCACCGATTTGCCGCTGCCGCCTCCGTTTGCACCGTTATCGTCAGCACTTTGCGCCATGGCTGATGTCGCCAGGCCAATGGTGAGAGCCGAAGCTGCGAGGATTTTCATTGTCTCCATTTCTGTGAACTCGTCGCTCATTCTTACGAAGGTGATCGCATCGCGACTATGGGGACAACCGGTCGCGGCAGTGAAGGTTCCCGACAAAATTCCGCTCAGGCGCACCACGACTGGCGCAATCCTTTTGGCGCAGTGTGCTGAAAAACGGCTTTCCCTTCAACCCGAATGATGCTTTAAGGCGCACATCCACAGGGGTGCTCCGTACGGTCGGGGCTGAGACGGGGGCGGCAAGCCCACAGACCCTAGAAGCTGATCTGGGTAATACCAGCGGAGCGAGGCGGGCGGTGTTTTCAGGCGCACAGATTTCCCTATATCCCATGACCGACGATTTCGTCGGTGTCATCCTTGGCGGGCTTGGCGCGCTCGATCCCTGGCGCGACAAGCTCAGGATCGAGACCGACGACATCTCGACCTTGCTGGTCGGGCCGCCCGAAGTGCTGTTTCCTGCCATGCGCGACCTCTTCGTGGCGGCGGCACGCAGCGGCAAACATTGCGTGTTGTCCGCCACCATCTCGCGCGGCTGCCCTGGCGAGCCGGACGATCCGATCTGCCGCTCCGATGCACTTGGTGGGCCGGTCGGGCCACTCGGCCCGCGCAGGGATGCGGCCATCGCGGCGGTGCGCAATGCTGCTGTCACCGGCCAGCCGGCGGCCGCGCAGTTCTCGCTCTATGTGATGGGCACCGACGACCACATGGACGAGATTTACGGCTGCATCGACTTTCTCAAGCAGTCCGGCGTCTATGAGCGTTCCAAGCATTTCTGCACGAAATTGCGCGGTGATGCCGGTGCGATCTTTTCGGCGCTGGACGAGGCCTTCTGTCGCTTCGGACCAGGCGCCGGCCACGTAACTCTCGACGTCACGGTCTCGGCCAACAGCCCGTCGGCTGTCTGAAGCTGCCGCCGCTTCCGCGCGGCCGTCAAAGGTTATCTCCCGTGGTCTCATCGTCAGTCGCTTCGCGCCGGATCGCGAGCCTTCTTGCCAAGGCAGTGCCGGCCATGGTCTCGGTCGGGTTGCTCCTGCTGGCGTGGGAGCTTTATGCCACCTATTCCGGCATCAAGCCGACGATATTGCCGGCGCCGTCGCGCGTCCTCGAGCAAGCGATGCTCAATCGCGAGGCGTTGGCCAACAACGCCGTTCCGACCATCCGCGCCACGCTACTCGGCTTTGCCTGTTCGCTCAGCGCCGCTTTTGCGCTGTCGATGCTGGTCGACTTCTTCCAGCCGCTGCGCCGCGCGTTGGTTCCCGTCTTCATCGTCAGCCAGACCTTGCCGCTGGTGGCGATCGCGCCGCTGGTGGTGCTGTGGTTCGGCTTCGGACTGGCGCCCAAGATCATGCTGGTGGCGCTGGTCACCTTCTTTCCGATGCTGGTCGCACTGGTCGAGGGCTATGAGTCGACCGAGGCCGAGATCGGCCAAATGCTGCGCGCCATGGGAGCAGGGCGCCGGCGCATCTTCGTGCTGGCGCGGCTGCCTTCAGCACTGCCTTACTTCTTTGCTGGCCTCAGGATCTCCATCACTTATGCCGTGGTCGGCGCCATCTTCGCCGAATATGCCGGTGCCGCGAAGGGGCTGGGCATATACATGCTCAACGCCAAGAACAATTTCCGCCCCGATTTGGTGCTGGCCGCCGTCGGTGTCAGCGCCGCGCTGACACTTGTCCTGTTCGGGTTGACTGTGCTGCTGCAGCGCCTGGCCATGCCCTGGGAGCGAGCCGACAAGGCAATCGCAGGGAAGGGGCCGCGGCGATGAACCGGCTCGAGCTGCGGCATGTGCGCAAGGCGTTCGGCGGGCTCGACGTGCTGGCCGATATTTCGCTCAGCGTCGGCGCCGGTGAATTCGTCTCGATCCTTGGACCTTCGGGCGCCGGAAAATCGACGCTGTTCCAGCTTCTGACCGGCGCCGAGCATGGCGAGGGCGAGATGTTCTTCGACGGCGAGCCGCTCGATGACCACGGCAAGCGCTTTGCCTTCATGCCGCAGCGTGATGCGCTGATGCCTTGGCGGCGCATCCTCGACAACGCGACGCTTGGACTCGAAGTGCAAGGCATCAGGCGCAAGGCGGCGCGGGCGCGCGTCGCGCCGCTGTTTGCCGAGTTCGGGCTTGCCGGCTTCGAGCGACATTTCCCCGGGCAGCTCTCGGGCGGCATGCGCCAGCGCGCGGCCCTGCTGCGCACCGTGGTGCAGCAGCGCGACATGCTGCTGCTCGACGAGCCGTTCGGCGCGCTCGATGCACTGACCCGCACCGCCATGCAGCGCTGGCTCGAACAGATGTGGCGGCATCACCGCTGGACGGCGCTGCTGATCACCCATGACGTGCGCGAAGCCGTGTTCCTGTCCGACCGCGTCTATGTGCTGTCGGCGCGCCCGGCCCGCATCGTGCGTGAAATCAAGGTGCCGCTGCCGCGCCCGCGCAGCCTTGGCGGCCAAGCCGCACGGCAGGCAAGCGCGCTCGAGGCCGAAATCCTCGACATCATCCTCAACCCCAACCCATCCAAAAGGACACGACCATGACTGACTTGACGCGCCGGCAGGCCTTGCTGCTCACGCTTGCCACAGGCCTTCCGCTCGTTGCCGGATCGGGGCGAGCCCAAGCACAATCGGCACAAAAGGTCACCGTTGCCCTCGACTGGACGGTCAACACCAACCACATCGGACTGTTCGTCGCCCGCGACAAGGGCTTCTATCGCGAGGCCGGGCTCGAGGTCGACATCCTGCCTTACAGCGATACCGGTGCGGGCACGCTGGTTGCAAATCGCGTCGCCGATTTCGGCATCAACGGCACCATCAGCCTGTTCACCCAGAGAACCGCCGGAGCGGACCTGAAGGGCGTCTATGCGGTGGTGCAGTCCGAAACCGGCCGCGTGGTCTTCAATGCGGCACGCAACGAGATCGTAAGCCCGAGAAGCCTCGACGGCTTGATCTATGGCGGCTTCGGCAGTGCCTGGGAAAACGCGCTGATATCGACCATCATCCGCCACGACGGCGGCAAGGGCAATTTCGAGACGGTGACGCTCGGCACCTCAGCCTATGAGGCGCTGGCCAATGGGTCGGTCGATTTCACGCTTGAAGTCTCGACGTGGGAGGGTGTCGAAGCCGAGCTCAAGGGCGTCAAGCAGCGCAGCTTCGTCTATGCCGATTATGGCGTGCCTGACGAGCACACGACACTGATCTCTTCGAGCGAAGCCTATCTCCAGGCCAATCCCAAGCCTGCGGCCGACTTCGTTCAGGCGACGCGGCGCGGCTACCAGTTCGCTGTCGACCACCCCGACGATGCGGCAACCCTGCTGATCGCTGCAAACAAGGATGCGTTGACCAATCCGGCGCTGATCCACGCCTCGCTGAAGGCATTGGCCGACGACCATTATCTACGCAGCCAAAGCGGCGCCATCGGGACGATGGATCCGGCTAAGATGGAAGCGATCGGCGACTATCTTTTCGCCTCCGGCATCTTGCGCGATCCCGACGGCAAGCTGGTTGCTCGACGCCCGGATTTCGGGAGCTATTTCCGCAACGACTATCTGAGCTAGTCTGGCAAAACCAAATGACATGGGTCGCCAGTCTTTCTGGGCGACCGCGTGGAGCAGGTCGTCTGGAAGTGGCGCCCTGGCTCGACAGCCAGTTTAAGACCGATCTGATCTTGTTGATTAACTGCCCGGCAATGGTTGCGTGCAAAGGTCGCCCTGAGGGATCATTGGGGTGTCTGCATTGCTCATATCAAAAAGCGAGGCGCTTTCGCACGTCAGTGACGGCAGGATCCTGTCCGCAGCCCGAAAGCGCGAGATCCTGGTGGACTTGCGGGAAGGTTTCTTTCGGATATGCGCGCTGGCCTTCGCGGGCATGTTCGTCTACCGCGGCGTGTATCACCTGATGCTCGACCCGACGCGCATCAATGTGGCGCTGGTGGCGATTTCCGAGATCCTGACCTTTACCTGGCTGCTTCTGTCGCGTCGGCCGAAGGTTCGCGACTGGAACCCGCTCACGGTGGTTGTCTCCGTGATCGCCAGCTTCGGTGTCGGTTTCATCGACCTGGAGCCGGGCGTGGCCATCATCCCGGTCCATGTTGCGGCGCCGCTGCAGGCCCTGGCGTTGGGGTTCGTGATCTGGGGAAAGATATCGCTGGGGCGTTCTTTCGCCATTCTGCCGGGCAATCGCGGCGTGATGACAGGCGGTGCCTACCGTCTGGTGCGGCATCCGATCTATGCCGGCTATCTTGCCGGCCATCTCCTGTTCCTGCTGTCGGCCTTTTCCTTCTACAATCTAGCCGTCTACGCGGTGATCACCTTCTTCCAGGTGCACCGCATCCTGCGCGAAGAGGCGCTGCTGGCCGTCACGCCGGAGTATCGGGACTATATGAAGCGCGTCCACTACAGGCTGTTCTACGGCGTCGTTTGACAAGCGCCCCGGCGCGCAGAATCGTTCGGTCTGCAACCACACTGGCAACGTTCGATCGTCTATAGACCTGCGCATTGTTTGTGCAAGCTAATATTGCCACTTTTACTGGCGTTTATTTCAGAAATTTTGTTGATATATATACCACCCTTCAATTTCAGTATTCTCTCTGTGAAGCTGAAACTCACTATCTCGCGTAGTTGATTCTGCAATCGGCTTCTCGCCATCTCCGGCCGATCGGAAAGCCCACCACACTGGTGGGCTTTCTGCGGTCCACAGGCGTGCCGGAATTAAATTCTGGTTGCCATCACCAGGATGGCCGTTTCTGTTGCTGGCGAGACTTCTTCCGCGCGCGATGCCCGCCACAATCGCGGAACGGTAGGCCTTTGGAGCGCTCGTCTTTTGAACATCGCAGCTGCGACGTTCAACCCTACGGCACCGGCTCTTATGGCGGCGGCGGCCTTGGGCTCGTGCTGCTCATCGTCATCGTGCTTGTCGTGCTCGGGCGCATCTAGCCGGGTTATCGCCAACTGATCGCAATCTCGTGAGCGCCCCAATGTCGGCGTGCACCGGATTGTGATGCAGGTAAGCCGGCTTGTGATCCTGCACTCTGCAAAACTTTCGTATGGTCATTGCGGTCCACACCCCCCCGTGGAAACAAGAGGAGAGGGTCCCACCCCTTGTCCTCCTCCAAGGCCCGCTCCGGTTCACCGTAGCGGGCTTTTGCTTGCTGGCGAGGCAAAACCGGCTCGCATCAAACCCTATGGGCGAGGCGTTCAGATGCTGGCGCCAGTCGACTACTCCATGTCAGGCACGTCACCGCTGACGAAGAGCGTGTTCGGCGGACCATATTCGCCCAGCGTCGGATCGGCCTCACGGCTCCAGGCGATGACGCCGGAATGCTTTGCCGTCAGAGCCCTGGCGGTGCGTATGGCGCGATCCTCGCTCTGCTGGTCGGCGGGTCCAAAGGCTGGGAACAACTCGCCATCCTCACCGCGATCGAACGCGACCACGACGATCAGCCTGGGATTTTTCTGGCCACTGGAATCGGACATCTTGCACCTTTGGCGCAGAACCTATCACATTGCTCGGGGTTGAAGGCCGCGAATCGATGAATGCCGACTTTGGGGAGTGGCATCGTGCAAGATCAGCGTTTCGATGAGCCGGTCAGGATTGCGCTCGGCCGATCGCGAAACTCGATCTTCAACGTGGAGCGGGTCGCTCAGGCTGCCGACATCCTGCTGAACCGCTGGCCGGTTGCGACCGGGCAAAAGCATATGGTTGCCCGCAAGGCCTGTCTGGCCGTGCTCGAGGGAAAGAAAGAAGTCTCGGCGGCAAGAGCGGCGTTCATCAACGCCGCTATCGAGGCGGACATCCTCGTCGAACCGCGTGAGGTGTCGATCCCGTAGCCTGCCCCTGGTGAAATTGAATCAGGATCTGGCTCCATCCCCTTGATGTATGCCCCTTTTTGGCGATCGCCGACCGGCTTTTCAGGGCTATTGACCTGCCTCTCGGCACGCCCTGCACGGTTATTCCGCACATTTCGCTGCCTGTTGGTCAGTCTTCGGCATCTGTTGACATAGCATCCGGGCCTCGGTATTGAACAGGATTATACAGGTTCATTGAACAGGTACCCTTATGAAGCGGCGCGCGGTTCAACTGTCTCCCGGCAGGGGCAAGCCCGAGCAGATCGCCACCGTCCTCGAACATGAGATCCGTTCCGGCGTCCTCGGTTTCGGCGACCGCCTTCAAAGCGAGAACGAACTCGTCCAGCGCTTCTCCGTTAGCCGCAATACGGTCCGCAAAGGCCTCGAGGAACTGTCCAGCCGCGGGCTGATCACGACCAAGGTTGGTATCGGCTCGTTCGTCACCTTCGACGGCAAGCCGGTCGACGACTCGATCGGCTGGTCGCGCGCGCTGGCCGATGCCGGCGCCAATGCCGAGACGCGGACGCTGCGGCTGGAGGTCATCGAAGACCCCGATCTGGCTGCGCTGCTTGGCATCGAAAGCCCGTTCTTCATCGCCGTCGACCGGGTGCGCACCAACGCCAGCGACGGCCATGCGATCTCCATCGAGCGCAGCCGGTTGCCATTGTCCTCCGAGCTCGAGGACGTACCGTTGCGCGGATTGCGCGAGGGCTCGCTGCACCAGACGCTGCGCGTCGCCGGCCTCATTCCCGACCATGGCGAGGAATGGGTCGAGATCGAGATGCTCAATGCCGAGGATGCGGCCATCCTCGGCTGCCCGCAAGGCACGCCTTTCCTGCGTGGCCGCCGGCTGACGCGCGCCGCCGACGACCGGCCGATCGAGTAC
>NZ_RZPW01000930.1:0-2147 GCF_003998455.1 Mesorhizobium sp. M7A.F.Ca.CA.001.08.2.1
GGCCGAGGCGATCGGGGGCGAGCCGCAACTCCTCGGCGCGCAACTCCTGCCCGACAGAACGGCCATCGGTGGCGCGGAGCAGATGGCGGTTGGTCTCGCCAAGCAATTCGACGTGGCGAAGGCGCGACGGCAGGACATCGCCGACGCTGCCGGCCGCCTCCGCCGCCCGCTGGCCGATCTCCGCCAGCAGTTCCTTCACGCCCGTCCCGTTCTTCACTGAAATGACACGGTCGTAATCCTCCGTAGCGTCGCTCGCCGCGCGGCTTTCCAGCAGATCAAGCTTGGTGCCGACACGTAAGATCGGCGCTTCGGTCGGCAGCTCGCCGACATCCCTTGGTTTCGCCATGTCGTGAAGCAACAGCAAGAGATCGGCGCCATGCGCCTTGGCCCTCGCCTTCTCGATGCCCATCGCCTCGACCTTCCCCGGCGCATCGCGCAACCCGGCCGTATCCGTAAGCCGGACACGCAGCCCCTGAAGATCAAGTGTCACTTCAAGCAGGTCGCGGGTCGTGCCTGGCTCATCCGTTACTATAGCGGCATCGCGCCGCGCCAGGGCGTTGAACAGACTCGACTTACCGGCGTTGGGCGCACCGAGGATGACGACCTCAAAGCCGTCGCGAATGATCTCGGCGGCGCGAAATCCGGCGATGTGCCGGTCGATCTCGTCGATCATCGTTCTGACATCAGACCAGACCGTATCCGAAACGGAACCGGGGACGTCTTCCTCGTCGGCGAAATCGATCTCGGCCTCGATCATGGCGCGGGC
The DNA here is from genome assembly GCF_003998455.1 of Mesorhizobium sp. M7A.F.Ca.CA.001.08.2.1. Lineage (NCBI taxonomy): Bacteria > Pseudomonadati > Pseudomonadota > Alphaproteobacteria > Hyphomicrobiales > Phyllobacteriaceae > Mesorhizobium > Mesorhizobium sp. M7A.F.Ca.CA.001.08.2.1. The sequence continues at coordinate 767 of NZ_RZPW01000930.1, forward strand.
ATGGATCAGCCTGCGGCGCCAGCCGAGATAGAGTTCGCTTTGGGCGCCTCCGGCATTTTGGACCGCGAAGCGCCGCTGCGCCTCCGTCTCGGCATTGACGAGATCGGCCAGCGCCTCGGTTTCGACCAGGTCTACCTTGCCGTTCAGAAAAGCGCGACGCGTGAATTCGCCCGGTTCCGCGTGCCTGACGCCGTCAAAACCGGTCATCGTCTCCAGCATTTTTGCCACAACGGCACGGCCGCCATGAACGTGGAATTCCGCGACATCCTCGCCGGTGAAACTGGCCGGACCGGGAAAGAACACAACCAGGCCGGTATCGAGCAATGTCCCGTCAGACGCCCTGAATCGGCGCAGAGCCGCCGCGCGGTCCTTAACCATAGTCCCAGCAATCGTTTCGACCACGAATCGAGTCTGCGGGCCGGAAATTCGGATGACGGCGACGCCGGCAGGCAGCCGGCCGCTCGACAGCGCTACGATGGAATCGCCTGAAATCATTTGCCCGCTCTACTGAACCGCCCTAGCTTCACGCCTATCAGCCAATCGCACCCGAGTTTGCCCAGTGACGCTGCCCGCGCAAAACCTGCTTGCCGAAGAAGCCAGCCCCTATCTGCAGCAGCACAGCGGCAATCCCGTCCACTGGCGGGCCTGGTCGCCGGCTTCGCTCGAAGAGGCGAAAGCGCTGGATAGGCCGATCCTGCTCTCGGTCGGCTATGCCGCCTGCCATTGGTGCCATGTCATGGCGCATGAAAGCTTCGAAAACGATGGCGTCGCCGCCGTCATGAACCGTCTGTTCGTCAATATCAAGGTCGACCGCGAGGAGCGCCCGGACATCGACCAGATCTATATGGCGGCGCTGTCCTCGATGGGCGAGCAGGGCGGCTGGCCGCTGACCATGTTCCTGACCCCGGACGGCAAGCCGTTCTGGGGCGGCACCTATTTTCCGCGCGAGCCGCGCTACGGCCGCCCCGGCTTCATCCAGGTTATGGAGGCGGTGGACAAGGCCTGGCGGGAGAAGCGGGCGAGCCTCAACCAGAGCGCCGACGGCCTGACGACGCATGTCGAGGCACGGCTCGCCGGTTCGCATGCCAGAACCGTGCTCGACCGCGCCACGCTGGCGGAATTGGCCAAGGGCATCGACGGCATGATCGACCGTGATCTCGGCGGATTGCGCGGCGCGCCTAAATTTCCCAACGCGCCGTTCATGCAAACGCTGTGGCTGTCCTGGCTTCGCGACGGCAATGCCGCCCATCGCGACGACGTCCTCAACAGCCTCGAGCAGATGCTGCGCGGCGGCGTCTACGACCACATCGGCGGCGGGCTCAGCCGTTACTCCACCGACGCCGAATGGCTGGTGCCGCATTTCGAAAAGATGCTCTACGAC
>NZ_RZPW01000931.1:0-2143 GCF_003998455.1 Mesorhizobium sp. M7A.F.Ca.CA.001.08.2.1
CATCAAGAATTACCTTACAGAGGCTCGAATTGTCGCCGACTCCACGGTGCTCGGGAAAACCGTCGCAGACCTCATGAAGCTCGCCGGGGGCGATGCAATCGTGACGTCGATCCTGCGCAATCGCACGATGCGGATGACGCCACTGCCCGACGTGGTCCTCAAGGTGGATGACATCCTGTTGCTCGAGGGCGACCCAGAAGCGCTGGATCGCCTTGTCTCCCAGGGCAGGCTCAGCGTGACCGGGGATAGGGGCGGTGGTGACGACACCACCAACGAGATGGTCGCTATCGAAGCCGTAATCGGTGAAAGCTCCTCTTTGATCGGCTGGACCGCCCAGCGCCTTGCCCTTTACGATCGCTTCAACGTCAACCTCCTGGCCGTCAGCCGTCGTGGGGAGCGCCTCGACCGCAGGCTGGCCGCAGTCGAGCTGAGGCTCGGGGACGTTGTCGTCTTGCGGGGCAGTGCAGCGAGGATGCCCGAGATACTTCGTGAACTCGGCTGCTTACCGCTGGCAGAAAGGGCTATCCTTCTTGGTAGCGTCCGCAAGGGTATCGTGCCGGTAGTGGTCCTTGCTCTCGCCATGGTGGCGACGGCGTTTGGGCTGCTGCCAGTGTCCGTCGCTTTTTTCGCGGCCGCGGTCGCGATTGTGCTTTTCAAGGTCATTCCGCTCCGCGATGTTTACCAATCGCTCGATGGGCCTATCCTCGTCATGCTCGCCGTTCTCATTCCAGTGAGCGATTCACTACGCAGTACAGGAGCTACGGGAGTAGTTGCCGGCGAGCTTGCTAGACTGGGGACCCTCCTTCCGGCGTCCGGCGCACTGACGCTCATCCTTGTCGCCGCCATGGCCGTTACGCCATTCCTCAACAATGCCGCCACCGTCCTTGTCATGGCGCCTATCGCCGCCGAATTTGCTAGTGATCTGGGCTACAGGCCCGAACCGTTTTTGATGGCTGTCGCCATTGGCGCCGGCTGTGATTTTCTCACCCCGATCGGACACCAGTGCAACACGCTTGTCATGGGGCCGGGTGGCTACCGCTTCAGCGACTATCCGCGTCTGGGACTTCCCCTGTCTTTCCTCGTAGTCATTGTTGCTGTGCCGATGCTTATGATCGTCTGGCCAATGAACTGACATCCGATATTCGGATGCCTTCTTGGAAATCCCACACGACACCACAATCGTGAATGAGGTCGCCGCGCAAGCCTGACGCGGGCTGGCCAACCTGCGGTCAGTGTCGCCAGCAGTTCCCCTCTCGTCCCGCCCGCGGCAACAGAAACTGTGTTCCGGCCGCTCTATCGGGGCAAAGGGAAAGCCAGCAAACAAACCTTAGGCCATGGACTATACACCGCAGCGAGATTGTCAGGGGCTTGGCGGAGTATTGACGTCGTTTCTCACCTAGGAAAAGCCGGTTCACCTTCGTGATGACGACAGGCCGATAACGCTTTCTTCGAGAATACGAGGCCCTTTCGGGCTGCGATCAGCATCACAAGTCGTGTGTTGCTCAGCGGCAGGGCCCTGGTGAACTGCAAGTCGTCGCGACGACCATTCGACCTTGGTGCTACCTGAGATACCAGCGTTGCACATCGCGCAGGAAGGACGAGGGCGGCTGTTAGCCGCCCAGTCATTTCATCTCACACGTTGCGACGACCTCTGGCGCTTTCCAGGTCATCACCTGTGTAGACTTCATCCGTTGGATCGAAGCCGGTCCAACCGCCTGCTTCGTATTCGGTTCGCCGATGGGCTATGTCGACGGAATTATATTGCTTCAGTATCTGTTCCGCGTCGGGGACAAGGTCGTCTTCGACCCTGGCTATAACCATTGTTCCCCCGCGCCGAACGCCTTCGGCATAAACATGTGCGTCGCTTTCCGGCACACCGGACTCTGTCATCGCGCCGATGATGCCGCCAGCTGCGCCACCGACCACGGCACCGCCGACAGCGCCGACCGCAGTCGCTGCCAGCCAGCCCGCGGCAACCACGGGGCCGAGACCAGGTATGGCCATCAGGCCAAGGCCGGTGAGCAGGCCGCCGGCCCCGCCGACTACGGCGCCGACACCAGCCCCTGCTGCCGCATCCTCGCCAGCCTCCGACGCTTCGCCCGTAAGCCGGCCGCCCAAATTACCCGCCACGATGCTAATATCG
>NZ_RZPW01000932.1:0-2142 GCF_003998455.1 Mesorhizobium sp. M7A.F.Ca.CA.001.08.2.1
GTCGCCAAGGCCAAGGGTTTCTATGAGGCCGAGGGTCTCGACGTCGACATCAAGCCGGGCGGTCCCGATATCGCGCCCGAGCAGGTGATCGCCGGCGGTGGTGCCGACGTTATCGTCGACTGGATGGGCGGTGCGCTGGCTGCCCGCGAAAAGGGCGTGCCGCTGGTCAACATCGCCCAGCCGTTCAAGAAGGCCGGCATGGAGCTGGTCTGCCCGAAGGACGGCCCGATCAAGACCGAAGCCGACTTCAAAGGTCACACGCTCGGCGTCTGGTTCTTCGGCAACGAGTATCCGTTCTACGCCTGGATGAACAAGCTCGGCCTGAAGACCGAGGGCGGCCCGGACGGCGTCACGGTGCTCAAGCAGAGTTTTGACGTGCAGCCGCTGATCCAGAAGCAGGCGGACTGCATCTCGGTCATGACCTACAACGAATACTGGCAACTGATCGACGCCGGCTACAAGCCGGAACAGCTGACCGTGTTCAACTACTCGGCCATGGGCAACGACCTGCTCGAGGACGGGCTCTATGCGTCCGAAGACAAGCTCAAGGATCCGGCCTTCGAAGACAAGATGGTGCGTTTCGTGCGCGCCTCGATGAAGGGCTGGAAATATGCCATCGACAACAATGACGAAGCCGCAGGCATCGTCATGGACGGCGGCGGTCAGGACGAGAACCACCAGAAGCGCATGATGAGCGAAGTCGCCAAGCTGATCGACAATGCCGACGGCAAGCTTGACCCGGCGACCTACGAGCGCACCGCCAAGGCGCTGCTCGACCAGAAGATCATCACCAAGGAGCCGACCGGCGCCTACACCACCGCCATCACCGACAAAGCGGTCAAGTAAGCCTAGCCGGCAACACATCTATCCAGAAAGCGGCGCCTCCGGCAGAAATGTCAGAGGCGCCGTTCCTTTATGGTGTTCATGACGAAGCTGGTCTCGATCGAGGCGACGCATTTCAGCCGCGCGATCTTTTCCTTGATGAAGCGCTCGTATTGTTCGAGGCTTCCCGTCACCACTTTCAGCACATAGTCGCGCGAACCGGTGACGAGGTGGCATTCCAGCACCTCTTCCCAGCCGCGGATCGCGTCCTCGAACATCACGATCTCGTCTTCGTTCTGGCGGCTGAGCCGGATGGTGGCGATGGCGACCATGCTCCAGCCGAAGGCTGAGGGATCGACCAGCGTGGTGTAGCCTCTGATGACCCCGGTCTCCTCCAGCCGCCGCACACGCCTCAGGCAGGGCGACGGCGACAGGCCGATGCGCTCGGCAAGCTCGTTGTTGGTGATGCGGGCGTCGGCCCGCAGCTCACGCAGGATTTTCAGGTCGAAATCGTCGGCTATCTTCTGCTGCACTTTCGGTGTCTCCAGGCAATTTGTTGCGGGGATGCAGCCATGTGAGCCCAAAAATAGCAAGGACTGGCGGAACGAGATCGCATAAATTGCCGTTCACTATTTCACTCGAACAGGCAGGAAAAGCCATGACCGCGCCACGCCCGTCGAAGACCCATATCGGCAACCACAAGCTCCATCCGGAGACGCTGATGCTGAGCTATGGCTTCGATCCGCAGCTGTCGGAGGGCGCCGTCAAGCCGCCGGTGTTCCTGACCTCGACCTTCGTGTTCAAGTCGGCGGAGGAGGGACGCGACTTCTTCGACTACACATCCGGCAGGAAGGAGCCGCCGAGCGGCACCGCCTCCGGCCTGGTCTATTCGCGCTTCAATCATCCCAACAGCGAGATCGTCGAGGACCGGCTGGCGATTTATGAGGGGACGGATGCCTGTATCCTGTTTTCATCGGGCATGTCGGCGATCGCCACGACACTGCTCGCCTATGCCCGTCCGGGCGACGTCATCCTGCATTCGCAGCCACTCTACGGCGGCACGGAGACGCTTTTGACGCGCACGCTCTCCGGTTTTGGCATCGGTGCTGTCGGTTTCGCGGATGGCGTGGATGAGTCGGCGGTGCGCACGGCCGCCGACGCGGCCGTCGCGAAAGGCCGCGTGTCGGTCATCCTGATCGAGACGCCGTCAAACCCGACCAACAGCCTGGTCGACCTCGCGCTGATGCGCAAGATCGCCGACGAGATCGGCGCGAGCCAAGGGTCAACGCCGATCATCGTGTGCGACAACACATTGCTGGG
>NZ_RZPW01000933.1:0-2128 GCF_003998455.1 Mesorhizobium sp. M7A.F.Ca.CA.001.08.2.1
ATTCCTTAGCAAAGCATTCATGTCGATGCGCGGCAACGCGTGTCCAGCCTTTGCAAGCCAGTCCCGTTTTGCAAAGAGCGCGGTGTGGCCGCCCGTCAGGAGAAGCTGTGCGGGTCGGCGCAGAAATAGGCGATGATCTGGCAAAGGTCGGGTTCGTTGACCATGCGCACCGCTTCGCTTGCGCGGACCCATTTGCGGGTGCGTGAGCGTTTTTCCTTCCAGCGGTCCGCGACTTTGTCGACATGCAGCGGAAACACCAGGACCTCGCACGGGACTTCTTCGCCGGAAGCCAGCGCCTTGGCGTAGAAGTAACGGCCGGCTTCAAGATGAGAGACACGGCCGCGCAGCCCGGCCTCCTCGCCGGCTTCGCGCGCCGCGGCCTCGCAGAGCGGCTCCCTGGCCTCTGGCCAACCCTTGGGCAAAACCCAACGGCCGGTATCGCGGCTGGTGATCAGCATGATTTCGACGCCGTCTCCCGTGTCGCGCCAGGGCAGGGCGGCAACCTGCAGGCGGCACGGCGCGGTGCCGAAGAGCCGTCGGACCCTTTCGGCCAGATGATTGTGTGTCGTTGGCCTCGTCAACATCGAAGAAGCTAGCCCCAGCCTCCGGAATCGTTTGCCGTCTCACGAATCTTACGGCTAATTGTCGGCAATAAAAGTAAAAAATTTCATTCGCCTGGCCAATTTCCGCCAATAGACGTCGATTTCGCGAAATATCCGGCTCTGCCGGATGTGTTTGCGAAAGCAAATCCATCCCCGGTGCAAGCTGCTGGTCTGTAACAGGGTAGTTGCGAATCAGCCGGCGTGGTCGTCGGCGATCGGCTTCTGGTAGGTGAAGCCCATATCCCACGGGAAATAGATCCAGGTGTCCTGGCTGACTTCGGTGACGAAAGTATCGACCAGCGGCCTGCCTTTCGGCTTGGCATAGACGGTGGCGAAATGCGCCCTGGGCATCATCGCGCGCACGATGCCCGCCGTCTTGCCGGTGTCGGTCAGGTCGTCGATGATCAGCACGCCGGCGCCGTCTTCGGCGAGCAGGGCAGGGGTGATCTCCTTGAGGACCTGCAGCTGCCCCTGGCTGGTATAATCGTGATAGGAGGCGACGCAGACGGTTTCGATGACGCGGATGCCAAGTTCACGCGAGATGATCGCCGCCGGCACCAACCCGCCTCGCGTGATGCAGACGATCGCTTTCCATTGCCCCTTGTTGGCGCCGGCAAGCCGCCAGGCGAGTGCGCGAGCGTCGCGATGGAACTGGTCCCAGGAGACCGGAAAGGCTTTTTCGGGAAGGGACATGTCGCGCACTCCACAGCACGCGGGGATCGCGCGCAAGAAAACAGGGGAATGCGCGCGGAATTAGCTGGAAAGCCCCCATCTTGGCAAGAGCAGGGGCCTTGGCAAGGCAAGGGCCAGCGATCGCTGTGGGCTTACCGCGACAGGAAGGCTGCCACCGGCGCGGTGCGCAGCACGCTGCGCGTCACGCCGCCGAACAGAAGCTGGCGCAGCCATGAATGGCTGTAGGCGCCGAGCACCAGCAGATCGGCGCCGGTTTCCGCGATCCTGGTCTGGATGATGTCATCGACCGAACTGCCGCCCGACTGCTGCACCGAGACGCTGACGGTGGCGCCGTGGCGCGACAGCGCCGCCGCGATTTCGGCGCCGGCGGCCTCCGGGCTGTCGTCGAGCGTTTCAGGAGGGTCGATAACCAATATGTCGGTCTTCTCGGCTTCGATGATGAAGGGCAGCGCGTCGAAGGCGGCGCGCGCCGCTTCCTTGCTGCCGTTCCAGGCGAGCAAGACGCGTTTGAAGGTGGTGATCAGCGGACCCTCGTGCGGCACCACCAGCACCGGCCGGCCGGCATCGTAGACCAGCGTGTCAACGTCCGCGCTGGAATCGCCGCCCGTTTCGCGCTGCGCTGCTATGATCAGGTCGGCGGCCCGCACGCTCGAAATCCCGGTCAGCGCACTGTCACCCGAAAAGCTCTCCAGGCTTCGCCACTCGAAGGAAAGACCGGAATCCTCGATATGCCTGAGAAACAGCGTCCTCAATTTCTCGGCCCGTTCCCGGTTCATGTCTGCCGAAACCTGCAGGAATTCGGTGTCGGGAAAGCCTGTGGCAGAGGTGTAGGG
>NZ_RZPW01000934.1:0-2128 GCF_003998455.1 Mesorhizobium sp. M7A.F.Ca.CA.001.08.2.1
TCGACAGGTCGGCCGGGAAACCCTGCGCCGGGTTGATGCCGACCGTGCCGCTGGCCGACAGGCTGCCGCGCGTCGACAGCGTTCCGGTCAGCCGGTTGATCCTGGCGACGCCGCCGGCAATCGAGACATCGGCGGCGAGATCGTTGACGGCGAGGCCGGAGCGCGCATCGACAAGGCGCGCACCCGAGGTGCTGATGCTGCCGCCGATGACGGGCGATGTCGCGGGACCGCGCACCTGTACGTTGACATTGGCGGTTCCAGACAGTGACAGGCCCTGCGCGGCAAGCTTCTGGCTGAGCAGGCCGAACGGCACGACGCCATTGAAGTCGAGCACCAGTGACGGCGTGCCGGCCGTCGTCACGGTGCCGCCGCCCTTGAGGCCAAGGCCGGCGCCATCGCCGACATTGGCATTGAAGGTCAGCTTGTTGCCGCCGAAGGTGCCCGACGAGGAGACACTCACCGCACCGACACCGGCACCGCGCGTCTGCGAGGTCTGCACGCCGGCCGCGTCAAGGTTGAAGGCAATGGCGGGGTTCGCCGGCGCACCCGTCACCTTGACCGTGCCTGAGATCGAACCGGCGGCGTCGAGCCCCGGCGAGAAACTGTTGGCGAGCGACATCGGCACCCGCGCCAGCGTCGCATTGATGTCGAGCGCCGTGCCGACCTTGCCGGTCACCGTCGCCGTACCACCGCCAAGGTTGAGCACGAGCCGGTCCAGCGTCGTCATGCCGTTGACGATGCTGACGGTCGAGGCCTGGGCAATGGCCGCCTTGATGCCTTGTACGGTCGCCTGGCCGGAGGCAAGCTCGATGGTCGTCGTGCCGTTGGCCACTTTCACCCGGCCGGCGGCCTGTGCCGGAATGCCCTTGACGGTTGCGCCGCCGGAGAAGCCCGTCCAGTCGCCGTCGCGCTTCAAGTCGACATCGATGCCGCTGATCACGGTGCCGCCCGACGTGACGGTGTCGGCGCGGATATTTCCGGAGATCACGGGCGCCGCCAGATAGTTGGCGACCAGCGCATCGATCGAGACGGCTTTCGCCTGCAGGTCGCCGCGCGTAATCGATGCTGTCGCCGCCTTGATTGCGACCTGTGGCGCATTGCCGTTCTTCGAAAAGGCGATCGTGCCGCGCACATCGCCTTCGGCCTTCTCCAGGGCAAGTGCCGCCAGCGGGCCGATATCGGGCAGGTCGAGCGCGATGGTGCCGACTGGCACGAACTTCTCGTCCAGCGCCAGATCGCCGGAAATCCTGTTCTTGCCGAGCGACAGCAGCAGGCCATTGATGGCGCTCTTGCCGTCCGCTGTCGCCAGCACCGCACTGCCTTGCAGCGCCTGGCCGGCGACATTGCCGGTCAGCTGCACATTCGCCGCCGGATTGGCGGCATCGGCCTTGCCGGTGGCGGTCAGCTTCAGCCCGGTGATCTCTCGCGCCGCCACGAGAAGGCGGTCGCTGTCGATGGTCAACGACAGGTCCGGCGCCGCGGCCGGGCCCTGCGCGTTCAACGCAAAAGCGATGGCGCCCTTGGCGTCTTTCGACAGCAGCGAGATGTCGCTCAGCGCACCCTTGATGTCGGCGGCCACCTTGTTGTCGGCAAGGCTGGCTTGCCCGTCTGCGGTCAGCGCACCCGAGGTCAGCTTCAATCCGCCTATATTGATACTGCCGTTGGGGTCGCGCTTCAGCGTGGCGCTGATCTCAGCGCGTTCGCCAAGCATGCCGCGTGCCGCCGCCGGCAAGGCCGACGATGGGGCATCCGCCTTCAGATTGAGGTCGATGGCACCGTCACGCAGCGATACCTGGCCGGCAACCTGGCTGTTCAGCGCATCGCTCTTGAGCGAGCCGCTGTCTATGGCAACCGCATCGGCTGTCAGGCGACCGCTGAGCGCCGCCGTGACCTTGCCGGCGATCAGCGGCGCAATCACCGGATTGTCGAGACCGACCTTGTCCACCGACACTGTGCCGGAAACTGGCCCTGCGCGGTTCTTGAGATCGAACGCATCCGAGTGCAACGCCAGAGCAAGCCCGTCCACCCTCGCTGGACTGGTGACGATCGAGGGCAGGATCGCAGAGACATCCAGGCGGGCCCGCGTGCTCTCGCCCGCCACCTTTGCCGACATGGACCGGATTTCGAT
>NZ_RZPW01000935.1:0-2107 GCF_003998455.1 Mesorhizobium sp. M7A.F.Ca.CA.001.08.2.1
CGGATGGCGGTGCTGGACGCGGCGATGCGCGTGCGCGGGGTGGACAATCTGCGGGTTGCCGACATGTCGGCCTGTCCGAACATCAATGCCGGCAACACGGCCGCGCCGGCGATGATGCTGGGCGATCGATGCGCCGATTTCATCCTGGAGGCGGCATAGCGCCCCATCCAATTGCAAACAGCGGCGTCGCCGCAGCCTTCAGGGCCGAATGATGAGGAAGTCCATGGTCGCAGAAAGCGACAATCAAGGAGGAAAGAGCATGATCATTACCCGTCGAAAACTACTGGTAGGCTCCGCCGCCGGCGCGGTCGCGCTGATGCTCGGCTCACGCGCCTTTGCGGCGCTGCCGCCACTCGCCAAGAAGGACAAGTACAAGGTCGGTTTCGCCCAGACGGAAAGCAACAATCCGTGGCGCCTTGCCGAGACCAAGAGCATGCGGGACGAAGCCGCCAAGCTCGGCCATCAACTGGTTTACACGGATGCCGCCGGATCGTCGGCCAAGCAGGCTTCCGATGTGAACTCGATGATCGCGCAGGGCGTCGACGCCATCTTCCTGCCGCCGCGCGAGGACAAGCCCCTGGTGCCGGTTATCCTGGCGGCGCGCGATGCCGGCATACCGGTGTTCCTGGTTGACCGCGACGTTGACCACACGATGGCCAAACCGGGCGAGGATTACGTCTGCTTCATCGGGTCGGATTTCATCGAGGAGGCGACCCGTATCGGCGAATGGCTGGTCAAGAACGCCAATGGCAAGTCGAAGATCATCGAACTGGAAGGCACGACCGGCGCCTCGGCGGCCACCGATCGCAAGAAGGGCTTCGACGATTTCATCGCCAAGCATTCGGAGTTCACTATCCTGGCGTCTCAGTCCGGCGACTTCGCCCGCGACAAGGGCCGGCAGGTTGCCGAGACGCTGCTTCAGGCGCACCCCGATGCGGATATCATCTACGCGCACAATGACGAGATGGCGCTGGGTGCAATCGCCGCTTTGGAAGCCGCCGGCAAGACCCCAGGCAAGGATGTGCTGATCTTGTCGATCGACGGCGAGAAGGAAGGCGTACAGGCGATCATCGACGGCAAGATCGGCGCCATCTGCGCCTGCAGCCCGCTGTTCGGGCCGAAGGCCTTCGCCACGATGGCCGATTATGCCGCCGGCAAAAAGATCCCGCCCTTTATTAAGAACGAGGATGCCTTCTTCGACCCGACGAATGCGAAGAAGGACTTCGATATTGCATTCTGATATCCACCCTGTTTCCAGCTGCCCTACCCGCTCCGGCGGGTAGGGTTTGGAGTTTGCCGATGATCACTCAGCCGGATCAAGCAGCGCTGCTCCTGGACATGCGTGACATCCAGAAGCGTTTTGCCGGTATCCCTGCCTTGGCCGGTGCCTCACTCCAGGTCCTTCCGGGCGAGGTCCACGCACTCATCGGCCAGAATGGTGCGGGCAAGTCGACCCTTATCAAGGTGCTCACCGGTTACCACCGTCGGGATGGGGGTCAGGTGCTGTTCGAGCAGAGGCCGTTCGAGGTCGGGTCTCCGCATGAGGCGCAGGTCAGCGGCATCAGTACCATCTACCAGGAAATCAATCTCGTCCCGCTCCGCTCTGTAACCGAGAACATCTGCCTCGGACGCGAGAAACGCCGTCGGGGACTGCTCGACTGGAGCGCGATGCATGCTGAAGCCGAGCGCCTGCTCAGCCGGTTCTCGATCCGCATTGATGTGCGCCGCCCGCTCGGCGACTTCAATACCGCCACGCAGCAGATGGTGGCGATTGCCCGCGCCATCGGCTTTTCCGCCCGCCTCGTGATCATGGATGAGCCGACCTCCTCGCTGGACGAGCGTGAAGTCTCAGTTTTGTTCAGCGTCGTCCGGCAGCTCAAGGCCGAAGGCGTCTCGGTTCTATTCGTCAGCCACAAGCTCGACGAGCTCTACGAGGTATGCGACCGGGTCACGATCATGCGCGATGGCCACACGGTGCGCAGCGCTGCGATGAGCGACATCGGCAAACTGGAACTGGTCGCGGCCATGCTTGGCCGCGATGTCGCGGTGGTCGACGGCCACGCGACTGCGTTCGGCGCGCGCGATCGTTCGAGGATAGGCGATGTGC
>NZ_RZPW01000936.1:0-2099 GCF_003998455.1 Mesorhizobium sp. M7A.F.Ca.CA.001.08.2.1
GGCATTCCGCGCGCCCGTCTGCTCGATCTTGCCAAGGCAGCGGTCGAACGCGGTCGCCACCTCGTCTTCCGTCTCTTCGAAAAGGACGCCGCGCGGAATGCCTATGCGAAGCCCTGCCAGGGCAATCGGCGTCAGCGCGGCCGGCACCTCACCGGCCATCACGGCGTCGGCGGCGGCACACTGAGCGACAGTTCGGGCAAGCGGACCGATCGAGTCCAGCGTGGCCGACAGTGGGAACGCACCGGCGAGCGGCACGCGCCGCGCCGTCGGCTTGAAGCCGACGACACCGTTGAGTGAAGCCGGAATGCGTATCGAACCGCCGGTGTCGGAACCGATCGATATTTCGCTCGTGCGCTCGCCGACGGAAACGCCGGCGCCTGAGGAAGAACCACCCGGAATGCGATTGGTGTCCACAGCATTGCCGGGCGTGCCGAAATGCTGGTTGTCGCCGATCGCGGTGAAGGCGAATTCGGTCATGTTGGTCTTGCCGATGATAACCGCGCCGGCCTGCCGCAGCCGGCTGACGATCGCGGCATCGCGCAGCGGAGGTGCTGCGGTCTTGAGCATCAGCGAGCCGGCCGTGGTTGGCTCGCCGGCGACATCGAACAAATCCTTGATCGAGACGATGGTGCCGTCGAGCGGCCCGAGCGTCACGCCGGCTTGGCTGCGCGCATCGCTGGCATCGGCCGCGGCCCTCGCGGCTTCGGCATAGAGCTTCGTGAACACACGCTCTTCGCCGGCACGGGCGGCGAGGCGCGCAAGGATGATTTCCAGATGATCACGGACGGATTGCATTTTCGGTGTCGGACTCCGGACGCCTTGAACGTCTTAAGGGATAGCGGCCAGTGCCTGGCTTGCCGAGACTTAACCCGGCGCAGGCGGTTTTGCACCCTGTCGAATGCGAGGAAAATCCGATGCTCTACAAAGGCAGCTGCCACTGCGGCACGGTCGCCTTCGAATTCAAAGCCGAACTGACCAGTGCCATCAGGTGCAATTGCTCGATCTGCTCGCGCAAGGGCGCCCTGTTGTGTGCCATCCCGCACGGGACCTTGCGGGTCCTGGCCTGGGCCGACGATTTGGGCACCTACACATTCGGCAATCATGCCATCGCGCACCGGTTCTGCCGGGCCTGCGGCATCCATCCCTTTGCGGAGGATGTCCGCGAGGGCCGTGAGCGCAGCGCCTACATCAACATCAACTGGGTTGCCGATCTCGACCCCTCGACTCTGTCGGTCTTCGATTTCGACGGGCGGTCGGCCTGAGTTCGTTCGTTGCTGCCGTCACAACGGCGTCGACCGAAAACCGTGATGGTTCTCGGGCCGACGCGCAGGTGTCAGGGAAGCCTGATTGCGGCGAGGCTACTCGGTCTGCTTCGGGCCGCGCAGGAACACCACGCTGGCCGCCAGCAATGTCGCCGCGCCGCAATAGGCGAAGGCACTGGCGACGCCGGTGTGGTCGACCAGCAGGCCGCCGAAGACGGCGCCGAGCGCGATCGCCACCTGGAACGTCGCCACCATCAGTCCGCCGGCGCTTTCTGCCTGGTCGGGTGCTGCCCGCACCAGCCAGCTCTGCAGCCCGACCGGAACCGCGCCGAAAGCAAAGCCCCAGACCGCAACGGCGGCAGCGGCGATCGTCGGCGAAGCTCCGAAAACCAGCATCGAGGCGGCGGCCGGTGCGATCAGCAAGGGCGCCAGCCCAACGGCTGCCTTGAGGCTGCGCTCGGCCAGGATGCCGCCGGCGACATTGCCGAAGAAGCCGCCAATGCCATAGGCCAGCAGCACCAGCGAGATCGTCTCGATGTCGAGCACGGGGACCTTCTCGAGGAAGGGACGGACATAGGTGAAGCCGGCAAAGTGTCCCGAAGCGACCAGCAGCGCCACCCTGATCGACGGACGCTTCAGCACGTCGAGCAAGGTGCGGAAGCTTGCCACACCCACGGGGGGCAATTTCGGAATGGTGGCCAGCTGCACCAGCAGCGCCAGGGCGGCGACCACGGTCGCAATCATGAAGGCCGTGCGCCAGCCCCAGATGTCACCGACATAGGCGCCGACCGGCGCCGCACAGACGGTCGCCAGCGAAACGCCGGTCAGGATGATCGA
>NZ_RZPW01000937.1:0-2098 GCF_003998455.1 Mesorhizobium sp. M7A.F.Ca.CA.001.08.2.1
GTATAGAGCTCGATGCGGTCGGCGCCGGTGTCGCGTGCGGCCGCCACCCAATCGGGATCCGGATCGGAAAACAACGACACGCGAAAGCCCCCCTTTTTCAGACGCTTGACGATCGGTGTGAGGAACGCGGCCTGGGTGGTGAAGTTCCAGCCATGGTCCGATGTCGCCTGGGCCGGATCGTCCGGCACCAAAGTCACCTGTTCGGGCTGATGCTTTTCCACAAGCAACAGGAAATCCTCGGTCGGATAGCCTTCGATGTTGAATTCCGCGCGCGGAAACTCGTCGTCGATCAGCGAGCGGATCTCGGGCAGATCGGAGTGTCTTGTATGCCGTTCGTCGGGGCGTGGATGCACCGTCAGCCCATGCGCTCCGGCCGCCAGCGCGATGCGGCCGATGCCGGTGACGCTGGGCCACGGCAGGTCGCGCCGGTTGCGCAGCATGGCGATGGCATTGAGGTTGACGGAGAGCTTTGCAGGCATGCGGGTGGCCTCGGAAATCATTCGACGCGCCCACCTATAATGCCTTTGACGGGAACAGTAATGGCTTTGGTGGGAACAGACTGGGGGTTTCGGGTGTTCCAAGCCTGATGAACGAACCAGGGAAAGGAAGCGCCGATGAATTTTCTCGATGAGGTTCCGGCAATCCGCCGTATCGAGACCAGCCGTGACGACCTTTTCGCCATCGACGTCGTCGGGCACGTTTCCGCGGCCGACGGTGAAAATCTCTTCGGGTTGCTGGAAGCGGCCTATGCCCTGCATCCGCGCATCGATGTCCTGGTGCGCCTCGTCGACCACGACGGCGTCGACTGGGCCGACATCGCGGACGAGACCCTCAAGCAGGGCGCCATCCATGCATTGGAACATGTCGGCCGTTGCGCAACCATCGGCGAACCGGACTGGATAGCGGACGCGCAACGCTTTCTGCCGTCCTCACCGCCCATCGAAATCAGGCATTTCAAGGCCGAGGACGAGGCTGCCGCCTGGCAATGGCTTGCCGCGCAGCCTATCGGGGCAACAGCATCCGGCGCCCCTACCTGACGATCGTCAGCCGCTCCGCCGCCCGCGTGATGGCAGTGTAGAGCCAGCGCTGGCGGGTTTCCTTGAAGGCCCAGCTTTCATCGAACAGCACGATCTCGTTCCACTGCGAGCCCTGCGCCTTGTGCACGGTCAGCGCGTAGCCATAGTCGAAATCGTCGAAGCGCTTCTTCTGCTGCCAGGGGATATCGGCATCGGGATCCTCGAACGCCGCCTTGAGCAGCTTGATCTTGGCGACGCCGCGATCCGGATCGTCCTCTTCCGGCGACACCAGAAGGTTGATGCCGGGCTTCACCGTCTCGCGCGACGATGTCATCACCTTCCACAGCGAGCCGTTGAGCAGGCCCTTTGCCGGATCGTTGCGCAGGCAGACCAGCTTGTCGCCGGCTTGCGGATAATCGGCATTGAAGCCCTTGAGCTCGCGCAGCCGCTGATTGTAGCGGCGCCGCGTGCGATTGGTGCCGACCAGCACCTGGTCCGCCCTGAGCACCAGCTCCTGGTTGACGTCTTCCTTGCCGATCACCTGCGCCGTGCCATAGTCGCCACGCATGAATTCCCGGCCCTCGCGCACATCGAGCGCCAGCCGCAGGATCGGGTTGTCGCGCGCCTGCCGGTGGATTTCGGTGAGCAGAAAATCCGGCTCGTGGTCGGTGAAGAAGCCGCCGCCCGAGATCGGCGGCAACTGGCCGGGGTCGCCAAGCACCAGGATCGGCGTGCCGAAACTCATCAGGTCGCGGCCGAGTTGCTCGTCGACCATCGAACATTCGTCGATGACGACCAGCTTGGCCCGCGAGATCGGGCTCTGCCGGTTGAGCGAAAAAGTCGGCGACATCGACGTCTTGCCGGTGATTTCGTCCGACACCGATTCCTCGCCTTTCGGCCGGTAGATCAGCGAATGGATGGTACGCGCATTGACCGCGCCCTTGGAGCGCAGCACCTGCGCCGCCTTGCCGGTGAAGGCGGCGAACTGCACCTGGCCGTCGACATGCTCGGCGAAATAGCGCGCCAGCGTCGTCTCGCCGGTGCCGGCATAGCCGAACAGCCGGAACAGCTGCGGCTGGCCG
>NZ_RZPW01000938.1:0-2095 GCF_003998455.1 Mesorhizobium sp. M7A.F.Ca.CA.001.08.2.1
GCGCCGAGTTGCTCCTCCAGCCGCCGGATGGCTTCCGTCGCGGTTGAGCGCGGCAGGCCGAGATCGGCCGCGGCAGCGGTGAAGCTGCGCCGCTCCAGAACGCGAACAAAGAGCCGCATCGTGTCCAGCCGATCCATGCTCTTTGTTCGCAGTTCCCGAATAGTGATGTCAATGGGTGGATGATTATCCGGAATTCGGCTTGGCCTATATCCGTGTCACCAACAACGCGGAGAGACTTCGATGACAAATCAAACCAGAACCGCGATCGTGACCGGCGCCTCCAAAGGCATCGGCGCCGCCATCGCACAGCGGCTCGCCCGTGACGGCGTCGCCGTTGTCGTCAACTATGCACGGGGCCGCGCGGAGGCCGAAGAACTGGTCCGCGCGATCGAGACCGGCGGCGGCAGGGCGATCGCCGTGCAGGCCGATATCGCCAATCCGAACGGCATCGCCGTGCTGTTCGACGCCGGCGAGAAGGCGTTCGGCGGCATCGACATCCTCGTCAACAATGCCGGCATCATGAAGATTTCGCCGATCGCGCAGACCGACGATGCTTCGTTCGACACCCAGATCGCGATCAATCTCGGCGGCGTGTTTCGCGGCATGCGGGAAGGTGCGCGCCGGCTTCGCGACGGCGGCCGCATGATCAATTTTTCCAGCAGCGTCGTCGGTCTCTACCAGTCGGGCTACGGCGTTTACGCCGCCACAAAGGCGGGTGTCGAGGCGATGACCCACATCCTGGCCAAGGAGCTTGGCGCGCGCCGTGTCACCGTCAACGCGGTGGCGCCCGGACCGATCGAGACCGCGCTGTTCACGGACGGCAAGAGCGAGGCGCAGATCGAGGCCATCGGCAAGATGATCCCGCTCGGCCGGCTCGGCCAGCCCGACGACATTGCCGGGCTGGTCTCGTTCCTGGCCGGTCCGGACAGCTTCTGGGTCAACGGGCAAATCATCCGCGCCAATGGCGGCGTGGTCTGAGGCGGCAACCAGGCCGGCTTGGCTCTCCTGACTGCCTGACTTCCACACTCGAAAAGCTAAGGAAACATCATGCCATTCGCCAACATCAAGCTACCGCAAGCGGCCCTCTCCAAAGCGCAGAAGGAAGACCTCATCCATCGGACGACCGCGATGTTCGTCGACTTTTTCGGTGAGGGCGTACGCCCCTACACGATGGTGCTGGTCGAGGAGGTCGCCGACGGAGGCTATGGCCGGGCCGACGAAGTGTTCGTCGTGCCGGAAGTTTTTCGCGCGAAGGAGTAGTGCAGGGCTAGACCTCGAAGAGGTGCCTTTCACAAATTGAACCCTTGCCGCATCAGCCATCCTTCGTCGCACCGACCCAGTCGGCGGCCACTTCGGCACACAGCCAGTCGCGGAACGCCTTGATCTTTTTCTGGCGCAGCGCGCCGTCACGGTAGACGACGTAGTAGCGCGAGGCGGATTTCAGCGCGAGATCGAAGGGACGAACCAGCCACCCCGCAGCGAGGTCGGCCGAGACCAGCGCGCTTCGGCCGAGCAACACGCCTTCGCCATGCACCGCGGCTTCGACGGCGAAGGTGGCGGAATCGAAGCGCACGCCGCGCTTGGGATCGACATCGCCAACGCCTGCGTGTTGCAGCCATGTCGCCCAGTCGATGCGAAAGGCGTCATGGATCAGCTTGTGATGCCGGAGATCCCCGGGCTGGCGCAGCGGATGTTCGCCTTGCAGCAGTTCCGGGCTGCAGACCGGGAAGACCTCTTCGTCGGCGAGAAATTCCGCGGTCACGCCGGCATAGCCGCCCTTGCCGTAGCGGATGGCGATATCGATGCCGTCGCTGACGAAATCGGAAAGCACGCCCGAGGTCGACAGCCGCACGTCGATGTCGGCGTTGGCGCGGTGGAAGCGATGCAGCCTCGGCACCAGCCAGCGGCCGGCAAAACCGTCCGATGTGCTGACATTCAGGATGCCTGCCGTGCGGTCGGGCGTGGCGGCGATGGTGGCGGCGGCGATCTGGTCCAGCGCCGTCCTGACTTCCGATGCGTAGGCCGCGCCGACTGACGTCAGGCGCACGGACCTCGTTCCCCGATCGAAAAGTTGGATGCCCAGTCTGTCCTCGAT
>NZ_RZPW01000939.1:0-2094 GCF_003998455.1 Mesorhizobium sp. M7A.F.Ca.CA.001.08.2.1
CTCTTCGACCGCGGCATTCGGCCGACCGAATCGCACGTCCAGGGCACGCTGAGGATGGGGACCGGCCCGGCCGATTCTGTGGTCGACAGCGGCATGATCCACCATCAGCTCAGAAACCTGGTCGTCGTCGGCACCAGCACCTATCCGAGCTGCTCCTGCGCCAACCCGAGCCTGACCGCGGCAGCGCTGTCCTTGCGGGCGGCGAGCCGGATCGCGTGAAAGGAGGTATCGCATGATCGAGATTTCCAGACGCTCGGCCCTGGCCGTCTTGGCTGGCGGAGTGGTTTCGACGGGGGTCGCCTACGCCACCGTTTCCTCCTTCTCGGACGAGGATCTGGTGCGCGTCACGCTGGAAAAATATCTTGGCAAGTTGAACATCCGCATCGAGCATCTGCAGCAGTTCGTGCTGGCGTTCCGCGACAGGAATCCATGGAATTTCCCAAGCGAAAAACTGAGTGACGCCGTCACCCTGGTGGAGGAGCTCAAGCTGGGCGCCGCGCGTCGCTTGCTGCCCCGGCGAAAGCGGGAAGATCTGCTGCATTTCGACCGCTGGGTCGTCGCCGAATTCCATATGCTGACGGACTACGCCTGGCGCAGTTCGCCCAACGACCCGATCCGGTTTACCGGCTGGCAATCCTGTACCAATCCCTTCGCCAATCTGGAGCCGCCGAAACTTGCCTGACGTCGAAAGCGAGGCGGCGGCCTTTGCCTGTTGTCTCCGAGCAAGGAATACGAGATGCGACAAGGAGCCCGATCATGAAAGTTCTCTTTGCAGGCGGCAACGGCTACCCGCCCGAGTTCAGTGGCGGCGTTCAGTCGAGCACGCATCATCTGGCCGAACAGTTGATCGAGCACGGTCATGAAGCGGCTGTGCTCGCCGCCCTGTTCGGTGACGGTGTCTTCGGCTTCAAGGCACGCGCCAAGATGAAGCTGTTGCGGCAGCCGGCGGTTGTCGACAGCTATCCCGGCTATCCGGTGGTGCGGGCCTGGTTTCCCTGGGAAGCGGCGGGTTATGCCGGCGACAGGCTGAAGCCCGATGTCGCCGTGGTCCAGTGTCACAAATCGGTTCCGATCGGCAAGGCGCTGCAGGCGGAGGGCGTGCCTCTGGTCGTTTATCTCCGCAATGTCGAGTTCCATGAACTGGGCGGCGATCTGCGCGAATTGCATTCGGCGCTTTACATTGCCAATTCGGATTTCACCGCGCGAACCTACAAAAAAGAATTCGGCATCGAGGCAGCGGTGATCCCGCCAACCATCAACCCGGCGCATTACTCGACGCCGACGACGGGCCAGTTCGTCACGCTGATCAACCCCTATGAGGAAAAGGGATTTGAGCTCGCGGTGCGGATTGCCGGCGCCTGCCGCGAAATTCCCTTCCTGTTCGTCGAAAGCTGGAAGCTCGACGACGATCACCGGGCGCGGATCGAACAGACGATCGCTCCCTTGGGCAATGTCGTCCTGGAGAGCCGCACCAGCGACATGAAGACGGTCTATGGCCGCACGAAGATCCTGCTTGCTCCCAGCAAGTGGGAGGAGGCGTGGGGCCGCGTCGCTTCGGAGGCCCATTGCAGCGGAATCCCCGTTATCGGTTCGCGGCGCGGCGGTCTGCCCGAGGCTGTCGGCTCCGGTGGCGTGGTGCTGGATTACGATGCTCCGCTGGCCGATTGGGTCGCGGCCGTCAGGCGGCTGTGGAACGACAACCAGGAATATGACCGGCTTTCCAGTCTCGCTCGCAGCTTCGCCGGGCGTCCGGAACTCGATCCTGATCGCCAGTTCATCACCTTCTTCTCGATACTGGACAGGGCCATGCAGCAGCGCGCGCGACAGGCGGCCTGACGACGCGCCTGAGCAGGTCAGGCCGGACGCTTGACCCGGCTTTTCAGCGTCTCGTAGCCGCGGGCGCCAAGCAGTGCGCGGGCAATGGTCTTGGCGGCGCTCTTGCGGCCCTCTTGCGACTTGATCTGCCGCAGCCTTGCCGGCAGGTTGCGGGCCGCCTGGCCAAGTGCCGGCAGCGACAGCGCGTCGGGGAAGCTGACCATATGCGTTTCGACGCACAGCACCGGCTTGCCTGACAGTTCGGTGATCTTCAGCGCC
>NZ_RZPW01000093.1:0-12473 GCF_003998455.1 Mesorhizobium sp. M7A.F.Ca.CA.001.08.2.1
CAGGCATCAGGTCGAGCACCGGCAGCATGACGCGGTAGACCTTCGGCTTGTGCGCTGCCCAGATGCCGAGCGGCACGCCGATGGCCATGGCCATGGCAGCGGCCGCGACGACCAGCACCAGCGTCTGCACCGTCTGCTTCCAAAGGTTCTGGTTGATGATGAAGATCAGGCCGAGAAAGACGCCGATGGCAAGTGGCCGCGAGCGTTGCAGCAGCCAGGCGACAACGGCGATGACCAGCGCCAGCAGCACCGGCGGCACCATCAAGAGGATGCCGACCAGCCCATCCAGCAGGAAATTGAGGCCATTCGAAAAGGCCCTGAACACAGTGTCGAAATTGTCGGTGAGGAAACCGAAGAAGGCCTTTCCCCAGGCGCCGATCGGAATCTTGTGATCGACCATGAATTTCGAAATCGGATCCATATCGCCCCTCTCGTGCAGGAGACCGCCCTGCCCCTCGGCCTCGGCCGTCGTCATCTTGTCACAGGATATGAAAAAGGGCAGCCTTTTCTAAGATGGCTGCCCTTCCTGGTTCGGCTTTGCCGAATTCAGTCGGCTCAGCTTCCGAGCGCGGTCTTGATGGCGGCGGCAGCGTCACCGCCGTCGAAGGTAGTCACGCCGGCTATCCACGGGGCAACGGCATCCGGGTGCTTCTTCAGCCAGTCGGTTGCAACCGTATTGGCGTCGCCGCCCTTGAGGATCGCGTCCATCATCTCGCCTTCCATGTCCAGGTTGAACTTCAGGTTGGCGATGAACTTGCCGGCGTTCGGGCATTCGGTGGTGTAGCCCTTGCGCACATTGGTGTAGACGGTGGCGGCGCCGAAGCCGCTGTCGCCCATGCCGTCGAGATAGGTGATCTTCATGGCGCCCATCACCGGATGCGGCGTCCAGCCGAGGAAGGCGATCCATTCATTGTTCTTCATCGACTGCTCGGCCTGCGTCAGCATGCCGGCTTCCGAGGATTCGACCAGCTCGAAGCCTTCGAGATTGTCCTTCGGGTTCTTGATCATGTCGAGGATGATGCGGTTGCCGTCATTGCCGGCCTCGATGCCATAGATCTTGCCGTTGAACTTGTCCTTGAACTTGCCGATATCGGTCAGCGATTTGACGCCGGCGTCGGCGACATAGGTCGGCACGACGATGCCGTAGCCGGCGCCGGTCAGGTTGGTGCTGATCGTCTCGACCGAACCGTCGGCTGTATAGTCCTTGATGTCGTTGGTCATCGACGGCATCCAGTTGCCGAGGAACACGTCGAGATCCTTGTTCTTCAGCGACGCCATGGTCACCGGCACCGACAGCTGGATCGTTTGCGGCTCATAGCCGAGCGCGGTCAGCAGCACGGAGGCGACGCCGGTCGTCGCCTGGATGTCGGTCCAGCCGACATCGGAAAGGCGCACCGCCTTGCAGCTTGCCGGATCACCGGCGTAGGCAGCGCTGGTTGACAAAAAAGCCGCCAGGCCGAGGCCGGCGACGAAAGAGTTCATACGCGACATAGACAGTCTCCCATTGTGATTCTTTGGCGAAGCGTAGCTACGGTTTCTATGCCCGCCTTGTTTCGTCAGCCAAACACCATTCTGGTGTGGTTTCAAGCATTAAGACAATCACGATCAACGGCGCGGGCTGGCCAATCAGCGACACATCAGGCGCTTTTGTCTGGCCAGCCGGCTTTTTCAGGGGAATGCCGCTCTGGCCCCTCCCCGTGTCAGGCCAAGTCGGCTTAAAAGAGCGGCATGGCCAAGCTTTACTTCCACTACGCGACGATGAACGCCGGCAAGACGACGATGCTCTTGCAGGCCTCTTACAATTACCGCGAGCGCGGCATGGGCACGATGCTGTTCGTCGCCGGCCACTACCGCAAGGGCGATACAGGCCTGATCTCGTCGCGCATAGGCCTGGAGACGGAAGCCGAGATGTTTCGCGACGGCGACGATCTGTTCGCCCGCGTCGCCGATCATCACGCGCATACGTCGGTGCATTGCGTCTTCGTCGACGAGGCGCAGTTCCTCGAGGAAGAGCAGGTCTGGCAGCTCGCCCGCATCGCCGACCGGCTGAACATCCCGGTCATGTGCTACGGCCTGCGCACCGATTTCCAGGGCAAGCTGTTTTCCGGCTCGCGCGCGCTGCTGGCCATCGCCGACGATTTGCGCGAAGTGCGCACCATCTGCCGATGCGGCCGCAAGGCGACGATGGTCGTGCGCCTCGGCCCCGATGGCAAGGTGGCGCGCCAGGGCGAGCAGGTGGCGATCGGCAAGGATGTCTATGTCTCGCTCTGCCGCCGCCACTGGGAGGAAGAGATGGGCCGCGCCGCGCCAGACGACTTCATCGGCTTTATCAAGGGCTGACGGTCGGCGGCCTTGACCCCGGCCCGATGCAGCGTTTCTTAAGGCTTCGGTACTATAACGCAGCCAGCCAGAGCTCCCCGGGGTCAGCCATGCTTCGAGCCGCTTCGTTCGCCAGTATCCTTCTCCTTGCCAGCTCGCTCGTAGCCCATGCCGGCGGTGATCCTGCCCTGGGCAAGAAGGTCTTCAACCGATGCATGGCCTGCCATGACGCAGCCACCGACCGCGACAAGGTCGGTCCGCATCTGTTGGGCGTCGTTGGCCGCACTGCCGGCAGTGCCGAGAGCTTTCTTGGCCACTATTCCGAGGCGATGAAGAGTGCCGGCGCCGCCGGCCTGATCTGGGATGAAGCCAATCTCGCCGAGTATCTCAAGGCCCCAAAGCTGAAGGTGCCGAGCAACAAGATGGCGTTCGGCGGCCTGACCAATGACGACGACATCGCCAATGTCATCGCCTATCTGAAGGCCGATCCCAAGCCCTGATCCGCTGTTCGTCAGCTCTGTAAAACCGGCTTTCCCCTCGCATATCGCGGCCGCGATTGCTTCAGTGATTTGCCGAATACAAAGGCATCCGTGCGCCATCGGCTTGCCGCATGAAAGTTCAATGACAGCTGAACTACGGCTGGCAGGCAAGCTAATCACGCCAGGCCCCCGCCTTCACTGGTTTTCAAGACCCTGATGGATTCTTTTGTTTTCACGCCGCCCTTGTCTTCACGTCTTTCAATCCCCCGATGCCCCACATATATTCGCCGCTGTTCGCGACCAGCGACGTCATGCCGAAGCGGGAGGCCCCAATGGCGACATTGCAGAATTTCGACGCCGAAATTGCCAAGACCAAGCAGGTCGTACAGGACATGCGCTCCAAGATCGAGCAGTCCGGCACCATGCTTGATACGCTCGCCACATCGGACAAGAAGATCGGCGACGCCAATTTCGACCTCGAGAACGCCCGCATCGAGGATGTGCTGAAGCAGCAAAAGGTGATGGAAGGCAACATTGCCGACCTGATCATCGGCCTGGAGGACGCCACCAACGTCTTCGGCTCCGAGTTCGAGAGCATGAAGAACTACACCGGCTGGGAAAAATTCATCGGTATCTTCTCCAGCCAGAGCAAGCAGCGCATGCGCACCGACCGCGTCCGCAACATGTCGCTGGCGGGCAATCTGCAGGAATTGCTGGTCAAATCCGACACCATCGTCGGCATATTGAAGGCGCAGAAAGAGGTCCTCGACCAGCGCTACAAGACCTCGGAAACCAGCCTGTCGCAGGTGATCGAGCGCCGCAAGACCACCATGACCAACCTCGAAGCCGTGCAGAAGCGCATCGAGGAGCTCAACCCGATGCTGCTCGACATCGAAAACAAGATCGCCGCTTCGACCAGCCAGAAGGACCGCACGCAGCTCGAAGGCGAACGCTCCAAGCTGGCGACGGAATACAACGAAAAACAGGCCAAGGAGCAGGAGCTGCTGGCCGAGAGCCAGACGCTCGAGCGCTACACCTCGATGTTCCAGACCTTCGTCGATTCGCTCAACAACCAGATCGCCGCGCAATCGACGCTGATCAACAAGCTGACCATCGATACCGAGCAGCGCATCGTGCTCTACAAGGCGCTGGAAGATTCGCTGAAGACCGCCGCCCAGCAGGACGTCGCCCACAAGATCAACACGCTGGGCAGCCAGGTCGACAACACCGCCGAGGAAACCATGGCCGGCATCGGTGCTGCTTCGCAAAAACACATCGGCGACCTACTCGAGATGCACGAGAAGAACATGGTCGCCACCGCCGACATCCAGCGCCGCAAGAAGCTGGCCGACGATGCCTTTGCCCGCCGCTTCGACGAGGTGCTGAAGAAGCACAATTCGGCAAACTACGTGCAGTCTTAGGGGTGACAGGACTGCCCGCGAGCGCACAGGCATGACCCCCGAAAACGAAGCGGCGGCACGATATTTCTCCGCCATCACGGCCGCGCTGAGCGGCCTTGAAGTGTTCATGCGCGACGATCGCTCGCCGCTTTACCGGCACGGCATCGTCGCCAAGATCGTCGCCGAATACATCGCCCGGCTCGACAAGTCGTTTTCCTGCTGGCGCAACCGGCTGGGCTTCATGGATACGTTCCGCATTTCGCGGGCCGAAAGCGGATTCCCGGTGTTCCAGAACCTGCTCGAACTGGAAAACGACCGCCGCCAGGCCGACGCGCGGCTTGCCAACATCCCGCTCGCCGGCGAATTGCGCGAGGAAATGGCCGACTTCATCCTGCGCCACAAGGAATTCCCCGAGGCGCTGCAGAAGTCGATGGCCGAGCGGCTCTATCTCGAGGACGTGAAGAGCGAGAACACGTTCGGTCCCTTCACGCTGGCGCAAACCGCCAAGGTCTCGGTCAATCCGAAGACGGGACGGCCCTATTATCTCGTCCATTGGGCGACGTTCGACGGCAGCGCCAACCTGCCCCTGGTCTACATGGTGACGGTGGAGGATTCTTCCGACGCGATGATCCGCCAGCTTGTCGACAGAAACGGCAAACTCAACGAGACGGTCGACATTCCGCTGCCGGTCGATGGCCTGCTCAATCCCGAGCTTGCCCATCGTTTCGACGATTTCACCGAGAAGAACTCCGCCTATACGCTGTCGCCGGCGACCATCGCGGTCAACCTCGACAAGGATTTCGAACCGCTGCACCCCAAGCAGCTGCGCCGCGTCGTGCTCGGCCCGTTCTATTCGGTGGGGATTACCGACAACAATTCGACGGTGACCGAGGTTCTGGCCAAGGTGCGCAAACCGGAAAATGCCTGGCTTTTGACCTGGACGATCCAGGAGGTCTATTCCAAGAGCGAGAAACCCGGCCGCAAGGGCCTGTTTTCGAGTGAGAAGACAACGCAGGAATTCTTCATCAACACTGATGATCTGGA
This sequence comes from Mesorhizobium sp. M7A.F.Ca.CA.001.08.2.1, assembly GCF_003998455.1. Lineage (NCBI taxonomy): Bacteria > Pseudomonadati > Pseudomonadota > Alphaproteobacteria > Hyphomicrobiales > Phyllobacteriaceae > Mesorhizobium > Mesorhizobium sp. M7A.F.Ca.CA.001.08.2.1. The sequence goes on from NZ_RZPW01000093.1 coordinate 5,243, forward strand.
AGCCGCGCGTCAGGGCGTGTCGAGCTATGAAAACCATGCGCTGATTCCGCACGAGGCCTATCAGGCACTCTACGCCGCCGGCGAAGCACAGAAGATTTTTGCCGGCTACAAGGTTCATATCCTGTCCAACGGACAGGTCATCTCAGACGTCTGACCGTCACACCACGGAGTACCCTTCATGGATACCGGCCTGACCACCATTCCGGAAGCCGCCATCGAGAAGCACCGCGCCACCGCGCAGAGCTTCATCACCCGCATCGTCGTGCTGGAGGACCCGTCACGGGAGTCCGGCACCGCGCTTGCCGGCACCAACCGCCGCTTCGTCTCGACCGTCTCGGTCGGCTCGGTGCGTCGCACGCGCGAGGTCGAGCTGGCCAAGACCGTCGGCGCCGTTCATCCCGACGACCAGCTGCTGACCATCCCGCAGCACACGCTCCTGTTTCGCGCCCGGCGCGGCACGGCGATCGCGCTGGCCATATCGGACGTCTTTGCCGAAGGCTCCGACCTCGAAAGCCTGCAGGCCAGGAATACCCGCGCGCCGCTCGAAGGCGACGAAGCGGCCACCTTCAAGAAGCTTCTGTCGGCCTCGGCTTACATCTCCGCCTTCAGCCTCGCCTCCTACCTGTTCCAGCTGATCGACAGCGACGGCGAGGCACCCAACGACATCCCCGAGCCGGACTTCCTGTTCGACACGCCGCAGGATGCGGTGAAGTCGATCCTCGCTGGCCTCGACAAGGCGATCTCGGGATCGTCCGATGATGCCGATTTGATGACAAGGGCACGCGCCTTCGCCCGCGTCGCCATCGACGGGCTTCTGGCCCGCAAGGGCCGCTTCGACGGCATCGGCCCGTTCGAGAACGCCCATATCCGCATCGATGCCGACGATTTCACTCTCGATGGTTTCGACGTCGCGCCGGGCAAGCGCTCAAAACCGCTGGTGATGACCTTCAAGAAGCCGGAAGAGGTCGTCGGCAACCACATCGCCAAATACCAGTCGGTCAAGCTCGCCAAGATGCTGATGGCCTATGATTTCGAGCGCGAACTCAATCCGTTCGTCGAGCTCGGCGGCTTCCTGTTCACCTTCATCGGCGACGGCGCCCCCGGCACTGGCAAGACGACGCTGATCCAGATGATCGCCGGCCTCGTCAACGGCTATTGCCAGGTCGCCGGCTATCCCTTCGCCTACGAGAATTTCGGCGTCGACCAGATCTCGTCCTATCAGGGCAAGTCGGGCCAGAACTGCCGCCAGTTCATCAACAATGTCTTGAACCCGCGCGTCATCGGCTTCGGCACCATCGACGACATCGACCAGGTGGCGGCGCGCCGCTCCGACGACCGCGCCTCGGCCGGCCAGCAGGAAATAACAGGCGTCTTGATGGACGCCTTCGCCGGCGCCGCCACCGTGGTGCGCGGCAACTGCTCGTTCGGCATGTTCTCCAACTACCCCGAAAATGTCGACGACGCGCTGCGTCAGCGCGCCGGCGCCCGCTGGCTGGTCGACGGGCCGCAGAGCCGCGACGACTACATCGATATTTTTGTCCTGCTGGCGGGGAAAAACCACAAGATCCCGCTCGGCGACCACGATCTCTACGCCGCGCAGGAAATCCAGCGCGCCGTGACCGAAGCCTATGAGGAGCACGAGAAGCCGCAGGAAGATGGGCTGATGAAGGTCTACGAGCGCTACATGAAGGAGAACGGCGCGCCGAAATCGATGGCCGATATCGGCACCTATCTGCACCTGATCAAGGATGCCGAGCCCCGCTTCACCGGTCGCGCCATCAAGAATGTCACCGACGCCATCAAGATGCGCGCCATGGACATCGAGCTTCCCGACGATTGGTTCGAGAAGCCGGAAGTCTTCATGCACAAGGGCTACGACGAGAAGAAAGCGATGATCGAGGAACTGCGCGGGCCGTTCTCGATGGACATGGTCATGCAGGAGATCAACCGCTACGCCGACTCGGAGTTCCGCTATTCCGACAAGTCCGACGACTCCGCCGTGGAAAAACTGCTGCGCGACGCCCGCCTGCGCGAACGGGCTGCGCGCGAGATGGAGGAGATGAAGAAGAAGGGGCTATGGAATGCGTGAGCTGCGCCGGCCTTCCCTTCACCCCTTGTGGGAGAAGGCAAGATGAGCCCCGCCAAAAAACCCGATCTCCTGCGCGACAATGAGCTGATCTATGGCCGGCTGCTGACGGTCGACGAGCCGCATCTGATCCAGCGCTACAACAAGGCGCTCGCCGCATTCGGCTTGAAGCCGACCAAGCTGAAGACCTTCCAGATCGATCGCACCGGCTTTTCGCCCGAAGTGGCCGAGGAATGCGACGACTACGACTATCTCGATCCCAACGAGGTCAACCGCCGTTTCATCATCCTGACGCCGTCGCAGATCGACCTGCCGGTGGTGCACACCGCCTTCTCCAACACCTCGCAGCTGATGTTCGAGTTCATGTCCAAGAACCAGCGCGCCATCGATGCGCTGACGATCAAGGATGTCATCTACGGCGAGATCGAGGATTCCGTTCCCAAGGTCAACGATATCGAGGACCTGCTGTCGATCAGCCAGGTCGAGTTCAAGGTGCTGTCGGCTGAGGATGTGCTGGGCAAGGCCGCCGAGCTCGGCAAGCTCGTCGACCGGTTGAAGCAGGAGCCCGACGCCTGGCGCGACAGCGCCATGCTGAACCGCATGGTCGAGCTCGCCAAGATCTGCGGCGACATCCGCGAGAACGCGCTGGTGCCCGACCAGGTGATCTTCCGCCACAACGCCTACTGGACCAGCCATTTCGGTGGCCTTTACGTCTTCGTCGACCCGGATGTGACGACGGTGATCAGCGATCCTGCGGCGCCAGGCTTCCGCCGTTCGCGGCCGTGGCAGGTCAGCTATCTCTCCATTAACGACGCCGACAAGGTGTTCAAGTTCCTCGCCACCACCGGCCGCATCGAGTTGCCGCGCGCCTCCTGGGTCGAGGCCTCGGGCTACCTCGAGCACCGCGCCGAGATGGTGGTGCGCGCGCTGATCCGCGATGCCGAGCCGAACCGCAACTTGACCAATGTCGACAAGGTCTGGCTGCAGACCTGGATCCAGAGCCATGCCGACCTGATCACCAGGGACGGCAATTTCCCTTTCCTCAACGCCGCCAAGCGCGAGATCGCCCAGCTCGGCCACCTGAAGATCGAGGATGTCTTCCCGCAGCAGCGCTTCCTGGTGATCCGCGCCAAGCCTGACCATCCTGACGCCTGGCTGACCAACCGGCTGATCTCGGATTTCGTGCCGTCGGACTTCGTCTCGCGCTACATCTTCAACAAGGACGGCTTCTACAAGGACTATGGCGGCTTCAGCGACGCCTGGCGATCGCATGTTGTGGACGTTCTCAAAACCACATATTTGAAGGACAAGGTGGCGTTTCGCACGCGCCTCTACGACCTGACTGACTAGAACGAAATGAACCGTTATTTCGTTCTAACTTCTTGTTTTGGCGCATAATGTTATCCAAAAAGTCTGCAACTTTTTGGCATCATGCTTGAGGGGGGTGACACAGCCATGCTCGATCCGATCGTGAACTTCTTCACCCGCATTTTCCAGTGGATCGGCCGCGGTATCGGGCTTTTGATCGGCGTCATCCTTTGGCCGTTCCTGTGGGCCGGACGCTGGTACACGCAACGCGGCTGGATCCTCAAGGCGGCGGTCGGCCTTGCTCTGCTGGTGCTGATCGGCCTCTATGCCAATTTCTTCTACGCCACCCAGTGGTGGAACAATTTCAACCCGAACTATCCAGACACCTACACGTTCGAGAAGCGCAATGTCTCCGCTGGCGAACAGGTCTCCGCCGGCGCCGGCACCGACACGGCCAAGACCTGCGGCAACTCCGGCATTGCCCAGATCGCCGCCGACCTGACCGACTTCAACGTCAACCAGAATGCCTGGATCTCGTCGATGATCCTCTACAAGCTCGGCCTGTTCGGCATCGACTGGGACAACACGCCGTGGATGGACAACAAGGCCTCCTTCCAGCGCGGCATCAACCAGGCGGTGCGGCGCACGGCGACCGAACTCGCCGACAATCTCGGCCGCGTCCGCACCACCTCGCAGATCGACAGCGATCTGCAGAATGCCCGCGGCAACCTGCAGTTCGACGAGGAGACCTGGTATTTCGGCCTGAACCCGTTCGGCCCCAAGACACCGACGCCGAGCTACTATCGCGACGCCGTGCGCATGCTGCGTTCCTTCAACGCTCGCCTTGCCACCTGCCAGGCGACATTCGACGCCCGCGCCGACAATCTGAAACAGTATATCGACCGCATCTCGTCCGACATCGGCTCGACCTCGGCGATCCTCAAGGAACGCGCCGAGAACCACAACAATGGCTGGTTCGACTTCCGCGCCGACGACCGCTACTGGTTCGCCTATGGCCAGCTCTATGGCTATTACGGCCTGATGAAGGGCGCCCAGGCCGACTTCGAGGACGTCATCAAGGAAAAGCATCTGCAGAACCTGTGGGACACGATGGACTCGCAGTTCGTTTCGGCGCTGAAGATCCAGCCTTTCATCATCGCCAATGGCCGCGAGGATGGCTGGCTGTTGCCGACGCATCTGACGACGATGGGCTTCTATGTGCTCAGGGTGCGCTCCAACATGGTCGAAATCAGCAACGTTCTGACGCAGTAGCGCTGTTCCATTAGGGACCAGGCGATGGTGAATTTGCGCCGTCGCCTCTGTCGCATTCCGTGCATTGTGCGGCTGTTTTGAGACGGCGGAACGACGCGTCCTCTGGCTTCTATACGGCGCGGCAACGGAGCCAGGAAGAACCGACGACAGGTCGGCCGGTCCGCAGAAGAATTTTCTCAAGAGGAAACATAGTTGCATACAAGTTGACGCCGCGGCAGCGACAGGGTTAGAACATGCCCGCGCCCGGTTCCAACCTGCTTGCCAGTAAGACCAAACCCGTCCCCTCCACCGTCCAATCCAGAGGAAAGCCGTCATGGCCGAAGTGAAGTCCGACATCGAGATCGCGCGCGGCGCCAGGAAAAAGCAGATCCAGGAGATCGGCCAGAAGATCGGCATCCCGACCGAACACCTGCTGCCCTACGGCCACGACAAGGCCAAGATATCAGCCGAATTCATCAAATCGGTGAAGGGCAACAAGGACGGCAAGCTGATCCTCGTAACCGCCATCAACCCGACGCCGGCCGGCGAAGGCAAGACCACGACCACGGTTGGTCTCGGCGACGGCCTGAACCGCATCGGCAAGAAGGCGATCGTCTGCATCCGCGAGGCTTCGCTCGGCCCGAACTTCGGCGTCAAGGGCGGTGCCGCCGGCGGCGGCTATGCGCAGGTCGTGCCGATGGAGGACATGAACCTCCACTTCACCGGCGACTTCCACGCCATCACCACCGCACACAACCTGCTTTCGGCGCTGATCGACAACCACATCTACTGGGGCAATGAGCTCGGCATCGACACCCGCCGGGTCGTCTGGCGCCGCGTCATGGACATGAACGACCGCGCGCTGCGCGAGATCATCTGCTCGCTCGGCGGCGTCGCCAACGGCTTCCCGCGCGAGGGCGGTTTCGACATCACCGTCGCCTCGGAAGTCATGGCGATCCTCTGCCTGTCGACCGACCTGAAGGACCTGGAAAAGCGCCTCGGCGATATCATCGTCGCCTATCGCCGCGACAAGTCAGCCGTCTATGCCCGCGACCTCAAGGCCGACGGCGCCATGGCTGTGCTGCTGAAGGACGCCATGCAGCCGAACCTGGTGCAGACGCTGGAGAACAACCCGGCCTTCGTGCATGGCGGGCCGTTCGCCAACATCGCGCATGGCTGCAACTCGGTCGTCGCCACCACGACGGCGCTCAAGCTCGCCGACTATGTCGTCACCGAAGCCGGCTTCGGCGCCGATTTGGGTGCTGAAAAGTTCTTCGACATCAAGTGCCGCAAGGCGGGCCTGAAGCCGGCAGCGGCGGTCATCGTCGCCACCGTGCGCGCCATGAAGATGAATGGCGGCGTCAAGAAGGAAGACCTCGGCACGGAAAACGTCGAAGCGGTGAAGAAGGGCTGCGCCAATCTTGGCCGCCACATCGAGAACATCAGGCAGTTCGGCGTGCCGGCGGTGGTTGCCATCAACCATTTCTATTCCGACACCGACGCCGAGATCCAGGCGATGAAGGACTATGTCGCCTCGATGGGCGAAGAAGCGATCCTGTGCAAGCACTGGGCACACGGCTCGGCCGGGATCGAGGATCTCGCCAACAAGGTGGTGGCACTGGCCGAATCCGGCGCCTCGCAGTTCGCGCCGCTCTATCCCGACGCCATGCCGCTGTTCGAGAAGATCAACACCATCGTCCAGCGCATCTATCGCGGCTCGGAAGCGATCGCCGACAAGTCGGTGCGCGACCAGCTCAAGGCGTGGGAAGACGCCGGCTACGGCCATTTGCCGGTGTGCATGGCCAAGACCCAGTATTCCTTCTCGACCGACCCGAACCTGCGCGGCGCGCCGACCGGCCACACCGTGCCGGTGCGCGAGGTCAGGCTTTCGGCCGGTGCCGGCTTCGTCGTCATCATCTGCGGCGAGGTCATGACCATGCCGGGCCTGCCGAGGGCGCCGTCCTCGGAAAAGATCTTCCTCAATGAGGCCGGCAATATCGAAGGCCTGTTCTAAAATCCTTCAATTCAAACAGAAAGGGCGCCGCAGCGATGCGGCGCCCTTCTGTTTTTTCGGATAGCCCTAAGCTGCGCTGCGCGACAGGGCCCGCTGGTTGGAGCCGAAGATCGTGTCGCGCTCCGGCAGCGCGCCGGTCTGCAGGCACTCCACCCATTCGGCGGTCTTGAGCACGGCGGCGAAGCGCGACTGCAGGATGATCGTGACCACGCGATGGATCTCCTCGGCCGAGGCGTAGCCGGCGCTGTTGGCGTAAGGCACCGAGCCGGTCGCATCCGACAGGAACTCGACGGCAAAGCCCATATGCACGGCGTGGATAATGGTCGACAGGTCACAATTATGCGTCATGTAGCCGACCACCGTAATCGTATCGATGGCATTGGCGCGAAGCCAGTCTTCCAGATCAGTGCCGGTGAAGGCGGAGGGCAGGTTCTTTTCGACATAATGGTCGCGCTTGCGCCTGACGATTTCGGGATGCAGTTCGCCGCCGTGACTGCCCTTGGCGAAGATCGGCGAGGTCTCGGGCGCCATCTGCTTGACGACCACCACCTTGATGCCGGCAGCAGTCGCTG
>NZ_RZPW01000940.1:0-2092 GCF_003998455.1 Mesorhizobium sp. M7A.F.Ca.CA.001.08.2.1
CTATCAGGGCAGCCACCTGGCGGTCCTGCCCCTGGCCGAACTCGAACAGCAGCCAGCCATCAGGCTTGAGGAAATCGATTGCGTCCCGGATCAGCCGCTGTTGGATCGAGATGCCGTAAGGCCCCCCGTCGAAGGCCTCGCGCGGCTCGCCCTCAAGCAGATGCGCGCTCTCGCCTTCGAGGCGCGCGGTCGAGATATAGGGCGGATTGCAGACAATCAGGTCCGCTGCGCCGATAAGCCCATCGCCCTCCAGCGCACCGAACAGATCCCCTTTCCGGATGGTGACCCGGGCCTGAAGGGCCAAGCGTTCGGCATTGCTCCGGGCGAGCGCGAACGTGCTGTCAGTCACGTCCACCCCCCAGACGCGGGCCGACGGAACTTCCGCCGCGATCGCCAGAGCAAGGTTGCCGGAGCCGCAGCACATGTCGATCACCATCGGGCCGGGCGCGCGATCGCGAAGAATCGCAAGCGCGCTCTGTCCGAGCAACTCCGTTTCCTGACGCGGCACGAGAACGCCCGGAGCCAGCTCGAGCATCACGCTCATGAAACGATGCAGGCGGGGCGTAGAACGGCCGGCTAGGGCTGCTGCTCTGTGCGGCACGGCGGTTCCTTACGTCATCCGACAGTATTGCATACACAGGACCTATCGCGCTCCGGTAAACGGCTGCTAAAGATATCGCCGCCGATACTGCGCAGCGCACCAACTCGGCCATATAGATGCGGCGTTGGTGCGCGGATATGAAATCGAGCGCATTTCGGTCTTTGAAGTTGCCGATTATAGCTGCCGGACTTGATGTCGGACAGACTCATGCGCACGCCAGCATGCGGTTGAGTACGCTGCAACCGACGGCAACCTCGGTCTGCTGAGCGGCGAACGAACGAGCCAGCAAGCTCTACATACTTCAATTGCGTCTGCCCGGGAGGCAGTCTGTGGATTCGAGGCGTGGTCTCGGCTAAGCATACCCGATGGACGACAGATCCTGGTTTATGAAATCCAGCATCGATCACGCCAAAGCAGCGCGAGCTGACAAGAACGGTGGAGGTGCTGCTTGAGGAGTTCGACGACGCGCTGAAGGAGGCTCGGCCGACTTCAAAAAGCGTGGGCGCATCCTCAAGATTATACTTTTCGGATCCTATGCGCGTGGCGGCTGGATCGACGAGCCGCATTTTCGGCAGCGGCAGAGCATCACGGGCTTCTTCAACAAGGAGCCTGACAAGGGCATGTCGGCGATCGAGTATTGCCGCACGGCGGCCCTTGGCGGTCGGCAGCGGTCGCGCCGTCGCCGACTTCGGCCGCAGATCGAAATCCCCATAGCCATCGACTGTGCCCCGCGGGTTCCTTCCTCGGGGACTTTCGTACGCCTGCCGGCGCCCGAAACTCTTCACGGAAGCAGAAGGTGCGGTTCTGAAACGAACTGGCCAGAAAAGGGCTCCCCTACCGGAAATCGGCGGCAGTCAAAGTGTAAGAGCTGCGGCGGTCGCGAGAATAGGCTTTGCTGGCAATCTTGTGAATGGATGATCGCAAGGTGTCGAAAGCTGAAAGGCATTTTGTTTCCGACGCCGTTGTCCCCACCAAGGCGATGTCCGATTTTGCCAGCGCCGCGATCTCGACGAAGAAACGCACCTCGAACATGCAGTCATGGCCGGTGAAGCGGACGGCGTTGCGGGCTTCATCGAAACTGCGGCTGGGATTGGGAAAGGAGAGCGTCATGATTGGCCCGCCGCTCTCTCGTGCGGGACAATTGGCGGCGCGGTAATCCACGCCGTGCGACGCTCGGCATTGCGCTGGTTGAGGGGGTCAACATGCGGCGTGTCGCATCGGGGCGGCTGAGGCCGGCCATGGCAACGCCGTCTCCGTGTGCCGGAATTCCCGAGAAGACGTGATAGACGGTCCAGGAACGATCCGCTTCACGCGGCGTCCGTATTGGCGATTTGTGAAGTCGCGTCCCGGCGCGCCACTTTCGTGTTCCCAAATCCGAAGCGCGGCGGCATTGCACTGCCAATCGGTTTCAGTGTTGCGGACAATCGTGACGTTGGCCTTTCCTCATTTAATCGCTTCAGAGGCGAGAACGCCCGAATAGAGCGTTGCGCC
>NZ_RZPW01000941.1:0-2078 GCF_003998455.1 Mesorhizobium sp. M7A.F.Ca.CA.001.08.2.1
CCAGATCACTGCCGGCCATTTGTGACCTCTTCCTTCTCCACAATGCGCAAGGTGAATCGGAAGGCGGTCCCGCCAGTCGGCATCGCCTCGGCCCATATGTGACCACCGTGCGATTCCACGATGGTGCGGCAAATGGAGAGACCGACACCCATGCCTTGCTTCTTGGTGGTTACAAACGGCTGGAAGAGTTGAGCCGAGACTTCCGGCGCGAGACCCGGGCCAGTATCGATCACGCTTACCTCGGCCATCCCATCATCCCGGGCAATTGTTGTGACTTTCAATTCGCGGCGCGGCGAGTCCTGCATAGCCTCAACCGCATTGCGCATCAGGTTGAGCAAAACCTGCTGAATCTGGATGCGGTCGGTTAAGACCAGTTCGGCGACTGGATCAAGCTTGTAGCTGACGAGGAGATTTATCTCTCTTGCACCAACCAAGGCTAGGGAGGCGGCTTCCTCGATCAGCATTGGCAGTCGTTCGACCTGGCGCTCGCTTTCGCCCCTGGCTACAAAATCCCTCAGGTGACGGATGACGTCGCCCGCCCGCAAGGCCTGCTCAGCTGCCTTTTCCACGGCATCCCGAAGCATGGGCGCATTCTCGTCCCGGCTCTTCTCAAGCAGCCGACGACTGCCTTTGAGGTAGTTCGTGATGGCGGTGAGCGGCTGGTTGATCTCATGAGCAAGCGTTGAGGCCATCTCGCCGAGTGCGGTGAACCGCGCCATGTGCAGCAGTTCCTGCTGCTGCTCCTGGATTCTTGCTTCTGCCCGGTGGCGTTCGGTCAAGTCGCGGCAGAAGCCGGTAAAGAAACGTCCCGTCCCCGGATGCATCTCGCCAACGGAAAGCTCCATCGGGAAAGTCGTGCCATCCTTGCGTGCCCCGGTCACGGTGCGGCCGAGCCCGATGATCCGGCGCTCTCCCGTCGTCAGGTAGCGAAGCAGATAGGCGTCATGCTCGTCGCGGTAGGGCGAGGGCATCAGCATTTTCACGTTTTGACCGATGACTTCGCCTGACTGGTAGCCGAACAGCGTTTCGGCAGCGGTGCTGAAGGATTGAATCCCACCCTGCTCGTCGATGACGACCATCGCGTCCGGCACTGTTGCCAGGATCGACCGCAAATGGTCCTCACGCAGCCGAAGTGCTGCATTTGCAAAGGAGAGTTCGCTGACATCAGTACCTTCAATGAAGATCGCGGTGATCCGGCCATCGTCAGCCTTGACTGGCTGATAAACAAAATCAAGGATGCGCTCTTCGACCGGGCCGTCGGCTATGTTGCGAAGGCCGACCTTCACCCCGTGGCCAATGTAGGGCTCGCCGGTCATGTACACATGGTCCAGATGTTCGAAAAACCCATTCCCTTCGAGCTCGGGAAAGGCGTCCCGCACTGACTTTCCAATCACTTGCCTGTGGCCAGTCAATCGCTGGTAGGCGGCATTGGTCAGCTCGAAAATGTGACCTGGCTCGCGCAGCAGCGCTATAAAGCCTGGTGCCTGATCGAACATTTGAGACAACAATGATTTCAGTGTCGTCCCGCCGGGTGACAAACTGAGTGCTTCGTCTTTGATCACCTGAAGTTCCTGGGTTCGACGGTGCTACCGGGGCTAACTATCACTTCTCGCCGCACACGCAAAACGGATCGAGCCGAGGTTTTCGAACGCAGATGCAGTTGCCGGCCTTTGATGCGCATCAAGGCATTGGACGATGTCGAATGCAATTCATCCCGCATTCCATCGTTCAGCGAAAGGCGCCCGCAATGTCTTACAAGTCGATCATCGTCAACCTCGCCATCGATGCGCCTCCCGCACCTATTGTAAAGCTGGGGATCGAGCTCGCGGAACGGTTTGGCGCCCGTCTCATCGGTCTGGCGGCTGCGGATGTTCCGCCCTTGGTCGCGACCGGCGACGGTATGGTCTACGAAGGCGAGGTCATGCAGATCCAGCACACCGAAATCGAAAAGCGGCTTGCCGAATTACGCGCCGAGTTCGAGAGGCTGCTTCCTGCATCGATCTTTAGCGAATGGGGCCAAGCTGTTTGCAGCCCAACCCGTTTCCTGAGCATTTCGGCTCGATCCGCCGATCTTATTG
>NZ_RZPW01000942.1:0-2073 GCF_003998455.1 Mesorhizobium sp. M7A.F.Ca.CA.001.08.2.1
GCTTGAGACTGATAACCGGACCCTCGCCGTCGCAGTCGAGCGGTTGCGACTGCCGTGCGTTCGCGGTTTAACGTGCCACTATGGATCGAGCGTCTGGAGGCGAGACACGTCGTCAGCGGCCTCGGCCAACAGCCATTCACGAAATGTGATGATTTTAGGGACCATCGACATCGCGCGGGGGCAGACGATCCAGTATGTCTTGGACAATCGCAGAGCCGTAGCAAACGGTCTGACGAGGCGCCCGTTGATGAGATCCCAAGCCGCAAGCGTGGTGCGGGCGAGTGCGATGCCCTGGCCGTCGACAGCGGCGTCTATGACCATGCTGGCACGGTTCAGGACCGGTCCGTGGGAGAGTTTGGCATCTCGCACGCCAGCAGCCTCGAGCCATTCCGACCAGTCCTTCCGGTCATCAAGATGCAGCAGCGGAAATTTCAACACATCGGACGGCTCGCGCATCCGCTGATGAAGTTTGGGACTGCAAACCGCGAACAGCTGCTCGGAACACAGGCGGACAACATCATGCCCAGCCCAGTTGCCATCGCCATGCCGCACGGCAAGATCGACGTCCTCTCTTGCGAAGTCGACGTGATGCATGGTTGCGGAAACCCTGAGGTCGATGTCCGGATGCGTCTCTGCAAACCTGCCAAGGCGATTTACCAACCACTTGGAGGCAAAGTCGGGCGACGTGCTGACCGTCAACGCGCCGGCCCTGGATAGATGCTGAATGCGTTGCGTGCCGAGAGCTATACGGTCGAAGGCATCACGTACCACCTCTAGATAGGAGAGGCCGGCTCGCGTGATGCTCAGCTTTTGACGTTCGCGATCGAACAGCCTGACGCCCAATTCGAGCTCGAGCGCCTTCACCTGATGGCTCACCGCGCCCTGCGTCACGGATAGTTCGTCCGCCGCCCTGGTGAAACTCCCGTGGCGAGCCGCGGCCTCGAAGGCCTTGAGGGCGTTGAGTGATGGCAGTCGGCGAGCCAATTTTCTACCATGTCATGAGAAAAATTCGGCCAAGCACGAGAAACCATGCTTTGCGCCCGTGGGCAGATTGGAGCATTTCAGCGCGACACGTCAACATGGATGCAGCGAGAGGATGAGAAATGTTCAATCACCCACTTACTGAAGGCCGGAGGCCTCCGTCGTCGTTGCCGACGCATGTTCGTCACATCATCAACAATGCGACAGGACCTATTGTGATAGTATCGCGTTGGATACAACTCTACCGCCAACGTGGACAGCTGGCCGAGCTCGAAGACCATCAGCTTGCAGACCTGGGTCTTGGTCGTACGCAGGTTCGGAACGAATGCGCGAAGTGGCCTTGGCAGGCCTAACTCTCGGCCGCCGTTGCATTCTGGTCAGATCAAGCCGGTGCCTACCTAAAAATGACCCCTTGAGGACCGGCTTGCCGACGCATCGGCAACCCGGCTCCTCGCAATCCTGCAGCCGTCCCTCGACCAGCCTGGGCGTACGTGGGGCGAGGTTCTCCGCGCCGCCGCTATGGTGCCACTGACATCATGGTCGAACACGCGCACGCTGTTGCAGTCGGGCGACTTTGCGCCTCAAGTTGGCCATTGCACTTATCATGGCCGCCGCCCAGTAGCGGACATCCGAGAGCGGCTAGCCGCATGGCACCTTCGCGCCCAACAGCGCCCACCGTCCCTTTCTGATGCACCCGCTCCCCCGTTGGTTACACGCAACGGAGCCGGCGTGGACAGGCTGCTACGCGCATTGGCCTGGCTTCGGCGTCGAACTCGGTGTGGGGCTTATTTGGCGAAGCGGTTTCGGAATTCGGTAGTGGTGTTGCTGTGGGGGAAGGGTTCAGCCGGGATCGGCACGCCGAGAAAGGCGCACAGGTTCGGCCAGCCGTCGGCCACCTTACAGACCAGCAGGCGCGACGGCGGGAAAGCTGAGATCACTTCGGCGTTGTGGGCTTCGAGCACTTCGATAGCATGGGTTTCGTCGTCGAGACGACCGCCGAAAATTTTCGTCTCTATGACGGCCCGGCCAAAACTTTGCGGGTCGGCGGTCTCGCCCATGGTGTTGAAGATCGTGACGCGTGCGCTCCTGTAC
>NZ_RZPW01000943.1:0-2071 GCF_003998455.1 Mesorhizobium sp. M7A.F.Ca.CA.001.08.2.1
CACTCCATCAGTGTAAGGCTCCGCCGGATCGTCCGGAAGTACGTCTACCTGACGCATCAGCATCGTATCGACGACGGCTATACCTCCGCTTCCTCGCAGCGTGACGTATGCGCGGGCGTTGTCGCTGGTGATCGCCACACGGTTGGGCATCACCGCGTTTCCGGCTGTCGGCCGGCCGTTGTCGTCGAGATTGCCGAGTGGAATTCGAGCGACAAGCTCTGGCAACTTTTGGTTGTCATTCCCAACCGGGCGAATAACCGCCAGTTGATCGGCTGTGCCGCCTTCAAAGGTGCCGCCCGGCACCGCAACGAATACGTTCTCGTCCCCAGGCTCGAGAAACTCCCAATTGGAATAGACGGTCAAAGCGTCCCAGAAGGAACCGGGCTGGCCACTGTCCTGCGCATAGCTCGAAGGATCGCCTCCAAGATCTTCGTTCGTAAGGACGTAGTTGAGGCGCGCCACCTGGAAAGGCGTCGAGCCTAGAGCCATAGACGTCGGTACGCGGACCCACAGTTCACCTCCTCCCATGAAGGCTGGACGAACCAGCACGCCTCCACTGACGGGGGTGATCTCATCGTTCTCATGCCCTCGGATCAGGTCGCGGATTTCCAGTTCGTCAGGATAGCCGAACAGCACCCGCAGATGGTCGAGGTCTGAGCCGGCGAGCGTCGGCGCCCCAGGATCGCTCCAGACAAAGCGGTCACCCTTCAGCACCAGCCAAGGCTCCATTCCGTCTCCCTTGTCGGCGAATTCGACGCGGGCCGATGTGATAGACGGACTGTGATGCGTATCGGCTGCCGGATCTACGTCGGAATTGAATGTGGTTTCGAGCGAGCTGATCTGACCGGGACGCACCTCCACATTTGCCGCAGTCGTGACGAGATTGCCATCCAGGGTACGAGCGGTGAGTGTAACGTCTCGGTTGCCCCCCGGCAGGGAGAGAGGAACCTGCCCAAAGCCGGCGGCGCCGACAAGGACGTTTCCGATCGTGGTGTAGACATATTGCTGTACGACACCGAAGGAGGCCTCGAGATCAGCTATCACGGTGCCGATCGAGCCTGGATCGATAGCCACCGCCATGTAGGTGCCGCCGAACCCGATACCGCTCCAGATCGGTGACGCCGTGCGGGCAAAACCATTCGCATCGACATAGCCACTCTCGACCTCAAGCCAGCCCTGCACCGTTCCGCCAGCGGTTTCAAAGTCGGAGAGCCGATAGAAGCGAATCTCGCTTCCTGCCTGGAGTGTGGTCGGAATCGCGAGCTGCGCCGGGGCGTCCAGCGTGGCGCCTTCGAGATCGATGTGGAACGCTGCGCCAAACCGGAACCCTTGGTCCTCGGGCAGAACAGGGATCGTCAAATCATCACGAGCAACACCCGAAATAGTGACGGTTACCTCTCGGCTTAGGGCTCCGGGAGCAATCGCGACCTGGAGGCCCTCGCTCGTCGCGACGACGGCGCCTGCCTCGCCAACCAAAGTCGGGCCGAACTGAGCGGCAACAACCCTGACCGGGATCCGGGCCTCCGCCATCTTGTACGTCGCAGTGATGGTCACTTCGCCGGACGCGAGCGCGGTGATCAGACCGTCGGGCGAGACCTCGACAACGCCCGGCTTGTCGACATAGTAGCGCGTCCCGTTCACCGCGAAGGCTACGTTCGTGCTGGCGTCCTGCGGATCGGTAAACAGTTTGATCTGACGCGTTCCGCCGTTGGCGGCTAGTGTGACTGCGTCGGGATAGATGTCCGCGCCGAAGCCTGCGAGTAGATAGTCGTCATAGGTCTGCGCGCTACCTACGAGGAATGCGGTTGCCGCAGTAAGTCCAGCGCGCGACGACACGACAGTACCGGCACCGGAAGCTCTTCCGATGAGGATGCCATCCGAGACATCTGCTGCATCGGGATTGGTTGTCGACACGTCGAAGTAGGACGCGGGCAGAAGGATGTTGCCTTCATCAGCAAAGTCCCCGATCCACTGCATCTGATATCGTTCGCTGAGATTGATCCGGGGCTGACGCGTTACAAAATCGAATCTCAACAGAGCAGCATTGGAGACGCTGACGCTGATCGTGACC
>NZ_RZPW01000944.1:0-2069 GCF_003998455.1 Mesorhizobium sp. M7A.F.Ca.CA.001.08.2.1
GTCGAGGCCGGCGTCGTTCGGCGTTACCGTGCCATCGGTGTCCTGGCCGACGATGATGTAGCCCTTTTCGGCGCGCAGCACGTGCATCGCCTCGGTGCCATAAGCAGCCGCACCATGCTTCTGGCCTTCGGCCCACAGCGCTTCCCAGACCGTCTGGCCATAATCGGCCGGCACATTGACCTCGAACCCGCGCTCGCCGGTGAACGACATGCGGAACAGCCGCGTCGGCACGCCGCAGATCTTGCCTTCGCGCACCGACATGTGCGGCAGCGCCTCGTCCGACATGTCGATGCCTTCGACCAGCGGCGCGATGATGTCGCGCGACTTGGGTCCCTGCACGGCGATGACCGCCCACTGCTCGGTGATCGAGGTCAGCCAGACATTGAGATGCGGGAACTCGGTCTGGAGATAGTCCTCCATATGGTTCATGACGCGCGGCGCACCGCCGGTCGTCGTCGTCACATGGAAGCGGTCGGGCGCCAGCCTGCCGACGACGCCGTCATCATAGATGAAGCCATCCTCGCGCAGCATGATGCCGTAGCGGCAGCGGCCGGGTTCCAGCTTCTCCCATGGGTTGGTGTAGAGCAGTTCCATGAACTTGGCCGCATCCGGCCCGACCACTTCGATCTTGCCGAGCGTCGAGGCATCGAACAGGCCGGCCGTCTTGCGCACGGCGACGCATTCGCGGTCGACCGCGGCGTGCATGTCCTCGCCCGCCTTGGGGAAATACCAGGCGCGCTTCCACTGGCCGACGTCCTCGAACACCGCGCCTTGCGCCTCGGCCCAGGGATGGATCGCCGTTTTACGCGTCGGATCGAACAGCGGCCCGCGCGCATGGCTGACGATCGCGCCGAAGGTCACCGGCGTATAGGGCGCCCGGAACGTGGTCAGGCCGACCTCCGGGATTGGCTTTCCCAGCATCTCGGCGGCAATCGCCAGGCCGTGCATGTTGGAGGTCTTGCCCTGATCGGTGGCCATGCCGTTGGTGGTGAAGCGCTTGACGTGCTCGATCGAGCGCATGCCTTCGTGCACCGCCTGGCGGATATCCTTGGCGGTGACGTCGTTCTGGAAGTCGACAAACGCCTTCACCGTGGTGTCCGGCCCGGCGCCAGGAGCCGCACCCAGCATGCCGCGCGACCAGCTCTCGGAGGTGTCGACCTTCGGCTTCGTACCCTTGGCGGTTTTCGCGCCCGCATCCCTGGCCGCTTTGGCGCCCGCGGCATAGGCCTCGTCGACCGTCGCCGATAGGCCGTCGGCACCATTGCAGGCGCCGACAGAGACGCAATCCTGCGCATAGGTGCCCGGCACGAAGCGCTTGGTCTCGTCGTTGAAGGCGACCTTGCCGCGCGACTGCGAGAACAGATGCACCGACGGCGTCCAGCCGGCCGACATCAGGATCGCGTCGACTGGAATGGTGCGTTCGCCGCCGCCATTCTTCGGCTGCACCGTCATCGAGGAAACGCGCAGCTTGCCGCCGGCGCGGATCACCGCGCGGCCGAAATTGACCTCGATGCCGAGCGCCCTCGCCTCGTCGATCACCGGTCCGGTCGGATTGTCGCGCAAATCGACGATCGCCGCCACGTTGACGCCGGCCTTCTTCAGGTCGATCGCCGCTGCATAGGCGGAATCATTGGCGGTGTAGACGCCGACATTCCTGCCGACCGCGACGCCATAGTGGTTGAGATAGGTGCGCGCGGCACCCGCCAGCATGATGCCCGGGCGGTCGTTGTCGGCGAACACCATGTGGCGCTCGATGGCGCCCGAGGCCAGCACCACGCGCTTGGCCCTGACCTGCCACAGCCGCTCGCGCGCCAGATCGTGGCCGGGAGCCTTCAGATGATCGCTGACACGCTCGACCAGGCCGACGAAATTCTGCGCGTAATAACCGAACGCCGTCGTGCGTGACAGCACGCGGACATTGTCCATCGCGGCGAGCTTCGCCACCGCAGCTTGCGCCCAGGCAAAGCCGTCCTGGCCGTCGATTTTCGCGCCGCTCTCGAAACGCAGGCTGCCGCCGAACTCGGCCTGCTCGTCGGCGAGGATGACGCGCACGCCGGTCTCCGCCGCTG
>NZ_RZPW01000945.1:0-2069 GCF_003998455.1 Mesorhizobium sp. M7A.F.Ca.CA.001.08.2.1
ATATTCCTCAGGCCCGGAGAGCGCATTCCAGCCGCCATCGATCCAGCGGCGATAGAGTTCCTTCCAGCCGGGCGGTGTGGTGACGGCAGCGTCCTTCAGCACGGCACCTTGCCGATCGCCGATCGTGTAGAGCGGTGCGACCTCTTCAGTGGCGAAGCGGCCGGCCTCGCCAAGAACGGCATCGACCAGGTCATCGCCGAGATCGCCGAACCTGCCGGCATCGAGCGCCGATTTCATGCCGGCGACGTGCTTGAGCGTGAAGGCGATATCCTCGACCGGTGCCCTATACATGCCGCTCACTCCTCCTGATGCATCGGCCCGCCCAACCCTAGAGCCGGCGCCGCTGCAAAACCACCCGCCGTATCAGCGCTCTCCCATCTTCTTTTTACGTAAACGTCAAATTTTGTCACGCGGATTTTGCAATCGCGGCGGCGCGTATTAAGTTCAATCCATGCCGGATCAAGTCGACCGGCGACGGATCAGAACCAGCCAACCGGAACCGCCCATGCTTGCCAGACCCGACGCCTATCGCTGCATCGAATGCGGCCTGCCCTATCGAGCGGAGGGGTTCTGCTACCATGGCGGCAGACTGGACCACGGGGCCGCCTACTGGTCGGATCGCGGCATATTATGCTCGCCGCAATGCTCACTCGCCCACCACCGCAAACGCGCCGCCGAGGGCACGCTGCGGCAAGAGCCGGCTCCGGACCCGTTTGAATTCTAGCAGCTGATGCGTCGCCAGCTTTTCTGAAGTCAGCCCCGAAAGTACTTCCTTAACCATAGCCGTTCAGGATTTGTCTTTGATCAACGGGGATTCCCTGTTTTGAAAAGGACGGCGCGTCTCCTTCGCCGCTTGAAGAGTGTCGTGCCGACGCCCTTCAAGCCATTGTTTCCTCCGCATGTCGTTGCCCCAAAACCGCTGCACACTTTTGGGCGACATGCGCTGGCGCTTCTCGCCTTGGCGGCGACGATGGCGCTGTCCACGGCGGCAAAGGCTTCGGATTTTTCCGAACCCTGGAAGAACGCCGACCGCGCTTTGGTGGTCGATGCCTACGAATACAATTCCATCGATTGGGCGCAGCTCGCCACCGACAAGCGGGTCGTCGGCTTCATCAACAAGGCCTCCGACGGCATGCCGCCGCCCTATTTCTGCCTGGGCAACGACATTGAGGTGAAGCTTTGCAAGGCGCTGTGGAAACGCCATGCGGTGACGCGCGAACTGTTCCAGACGCGCCGGGTGGTGGCCAAGGCACTCGGCCTGAAATGGGGCGCCTATCACCTTGCCCGCCCCGGCAATCCGGTCGAGCAGGCCAACAATTTCCTCGATTTCGCCGAGCCCGCACCAGACGATCTCATGGCTCTCGACATTGAGGGCAATGATCCCTCGCAATGGATGTCGCTCGACGATGCCGAGGAGTTCGTGCGCCAGGTGCATCGGCGCATCGGCCGTTTCCCGGTGCTGTACACCAACGGCAAGACCGCCCAGTACATTGCCGACAACAGCTACCGATACCGGCTCCTGTCGCGGCTGCCGCTCTGGTATGCCCGCTATAAGTCCGACATCGACGTGCATTTTGCGATGGGCAACTGGCAAGGCTACGCACTGTGGCAGTTTTCGGCGCAAGCCAATTGCGGCCGTTTCCGCTGCCCTTACAGGGTTGCCGGCACGCCTAACGACATAGACGTCAATGTCGCGCCGACCGACGCCGCCACGCTGCGCGCGCAATGGCCGTTCGGCGGGCTTATCGACGTGCCGCCGGACTATCTCGCCTCCATACCGCTACCGGTTTCACGCGAGGCCGGCCTCGCCGGCAATGTCACCATCACCTATGCGTCTGTGGCCGCGCCGCCGACTTTCGAGGACATGGTCGCAGCGTTGGGCACACGCTGGTCCCGTTTCCGCGACGGCTTCCGCATGCCGGTCGTGAAGACGGTGCCCCGGAGACCGAGTTTCGGCATTGTCCAATATGTCGCCTGGAAGCGGACCGAGCGGCGTTCGCCCGCACAACTCGACGCTGCCTTTGCCGTTGCCGATCCGCTCAGCACCGCTTCCAGGCGACATATTGGAC
>NZ_RZPW01000946.1:0-2063 GCF_003998455.1 Mesorhizobium sp. M7A.F.Ca.CA.001.08.2.1
GGTCAAGAAGCTCGAAAATGCCTCGGCGCTGAAGAGCGACGAGGAGCGTCCGGTTTCAGGCTCGCTCGGGCTGATGGCCAAGGCGCGCAGCGACCGCGAACAGCTTGTCGCCGCGCTCTATGCCGATGCCCGCTACGAAGGCGTCGTCACCGTCACCATCGACGGCAAGCCGCTCGACGATTTGCCGCCAGATGCCGAATTCAAGGGTCCGCAGCCGGTTCCCGTGTCGATCGACATTGCTACCGGGCCGAAATTCACCTTGGGCAATATCAGGCTGCAAGGCGACGCGGCAGGACTGATGAGCGCCGATTATGGCCTGATATCAGGCGGCGACGCCGGATCCGGCGCAGTGCTCAAGGCCGAGGCGCTGATCGTGCGGACGCTGAAGGAGCAAGGCAGGCCGCTGGCAGAGGTGACGGACCGCCAGATCGTCGCCGACCATGCCACCTCGACGCTCGACGTGACGCTGACGGTCGCCGCCGGACCGGTCGCCGGCTATGGCCCGACCACCGTGGAAGGCACCGAGAAGGTCGACCGCGACTTCACCGAATACATGACCGGCCTCAAGCGCGGCCGGCAATACTCGCCGCAAGAGATCGACGATGCGCGCGACCGGTTGCTGGCGCTCGAGGTCTTCAACAGCGTGACGTTCAAGGAAGCCGACAAGCTCGATGCCGACGGCAACATTCCGATCGGCGTCCAGGTCAGCGAGCGCAAGCCACGCTATTTCGGCGTCGGCGGCACTTTTTCCAACACCGAGGGGCTGGGCCTTGAGGGCTATTGGGGCCACCGCAATTTGTTCGGCCGGGCCGAGAAGCTGCGCATCGATGGCAAGATCAGCGGCATCGGCAGCAACGATCTCGGCGAACTCAACTACAATGCCGGCATCATGTTCGAGAAACCCGGTGTGATCGGACCGGCATCGAAGTTCTTCGCCGGCGTGAAGACGGTGCTCGAACATCCTGATGCCTATGACCATTTCTCGATCAAGGGCAGCGCCGGCCTATCCTACGAACTGACCAAGAAGCAGACGGTTTCCGCCGAGGTGGCGCTCGACTATTCCCGCATCCACGACGCTTTCGGCAAGCACAAATACCTGATCGCCAGCATTCCGCTGCAATATGTCTACGACAACAGGGACAACCGCCTGAACCCGACCAGCGGCTTCCGGGTGCTGGCCTATGCCGAGCCGAGCTACGACATTTTGAGCGGTGCGGCATTCCTGAAGCTGAGGGGCGAAGGGTCGGCCTATCAGTCGCTGGATTCGGCTTCCAAGTTCGTGCTGGCCGAACGTGTCGCCATCGGTTCGATCGTCGGCACCAGCCTCGAACATGTGCCGGCCGACCGGCGCTTCTATTCCGGTGGCGGCGGTTCGGTGCGCGGCTACGCTTATCAGGACATCGGTCCGAAGGATTTCACCGGCCAGCCGATCGGCGGCCTGTCCTTCTTCGAAACCTCGGTCGAGATGCGCATCGCCATCACCGACACGATCGGCATCGTGCCGTTCGTCGATGCCGGCACCGTGTCGACCAAATCGGTTCCCGATTTCTCCGATGTCAAGGTCGGCGCCGGCGTCGGCCTGCGCTATGTCACGCCGTTCGGGCCGCTGCGCATCGACGCGGCCGTGCCGCTCAACCGCGATCCGGGCGATCCGCATTTCGGCATCTATGCCGGCATCGGACAGGCATTCTGAGCGATGAAAACAGTCTGGCGCATCCTCCGCATTGTTCTCTACACCCTGCTGATCGTGATTGCGGGAGCGATCGGCGCGCTGGTGGTGCTAACCAAGACCGAGCGCGGCCGCGACAATCTCGCCGGCATCATTTCGCGGCTGGCATCGACCGACGACCGCAAGATCACGGTCAGCGGCATAGACGGCATCTGGTCGGGAGCCCTCAGCGTCGACCATGTCGTGCTGGAGGATCGCGAGGGTGCCTGGCTGGTGGCGCGCAAGGTGGCCGTCGACTGGTCGCCGCTGGCGCTGCTGTCGAAAAACTTCAGCGCCGACCGCATCGCTGCCGAGCGCATAGAACTCGCCCGGTTGCCGGTGGCCAGCACGCAGC
>NZ_RZPW01000947.1:0-2062 GCF_003998455.1 Mesorhizobium sp. M7A.F.Ca.CA.001.08.2.1
CCCCGCCGCTGAAGAACAGCCGCCTGCTCCAGGAACTGTTTGCCGCCGCCCGCATCTATTCGATGTACGGCCTGACCGAATGCAAACGCTGCACCTATCTTCCGCCGGACGATCTTGCCCGAAAACCGTTGAGCGTGGGGATCGCCATCCCGAACACCGAAATGTGGATTGTCGATGAGGATGACCGAAGGGTTGGTCCCAATGCCGTCGGCCAGTTGGTCATCCGCGGGGCAACGGTCATGAAGGGCTACTGGGGTAAGCCGGAGGCTACCGCGAAGAAGCTCAAGCCAGGTCCTTTGCCCGGCGAGCAGGTTCTGTACACCGGCGACTACTGCCGAATGGACGAGGAAGGCTACCTCTATTTTGTCGGCCGCAGCGATGAGATCATAAAATCGCGGGGAGAAAAGGTGGCGCCTAGGGAAGTCGAAAACGTGCTGATGGAAATCCCGGGAGTACGGGAAGCCGCGGTTGTCGGAGTACCCGACGACCTGCTGGGGCAAGCAGTGAAGGCCTTTGTCGTCATGGAGCAAGGAACGATCATGGGCGAAAAGCAGCTGCGGATGGAATGTCAGAAGCGATTGGAGAACTTCATGATTCCGAAGTCCATCCAAATTGTGTCCAGTCTGCCGATGACGGACACGGGCAAGCTCAAGAAAATGGCGCTGTCATAAAGCAATTTACGGAAATTATTTGGCTCGGAGGCCAATTCAATGCTGAGCACGAACAACAGAATTGACACCTACAGCGATCAAATCCGCGCCTTTCTGGCGTCAAACTTCTACGTAGCCGACCCGCGTGCGCTGGAAGTTGAAACGTCGTTGCTCGACCAGGGCATCATAGACTCGACTGGAGTGCTTGAAGTTATCGGCTTCGTCGAGGAGACATTCGGCATCACTGTCGAGGACAGTGAACTTCTGCCGGAGAATTTCGATTCCATCCAGGGAATTGCACGTTACGTGGTCAGCAAGGAAAACTGATCGCCGGGCTACGGCTTGAGGGCGTCGTCCCAACCGAGCGTGCAAACCCATGGCGCGGCTCACGCTGACGCTTTGGCCCGTGCACAAACCACCCTGGCTTCACCGGCTTTGTTCGCAACCGTGCGAATGCTCTCATAGGCTTTGGAACGCTCAACCAAACTCATGACCTGCCGGTCCTGGCCAAGCCCGACCTCGAAAAGCAGCATGCCACCTTGCCGCAGATAGTGCTGCGCCTCCTTGATCACCCGCATATGAATGCTCAGGCCGTAAGGCCCGGCAGCGAACGCCTCACGGGGTTCAAGTTCCATCAGATGCGCGCGGTCGTTTTCGAGCCGCTTCTCCGAGATGTAAGGCGGGTTGCAGACGACCAGATCGATCGTACCTTCGAGCTCCAGACCCGAGAAGGAATTGAAGAGGTCGCCTTGTAGCACCGAAATACGTCCGGCCAGGCCAAGATGGGCAACGTTCCGGCAGGTGGTTTCGACGCAGCTGTCGGTAAGATCGCTCGCCCAGACGCGCGCGGTGGGGACCTTGTATCCAATGGCGCAGGCGAGATTGCCCGCCCCGCAGCACATGTCCACGACACGCGGTACCGGCCTTTTAAGTTCGCGAAGGACATTGAGGGCGGTGCTGCCGAGCAGTTCCGTCTCCGGGCGAGGGACTAGCACGCCGGGCGCGACAACCAACTTCAGCCCCATGAAGTCGGTGCGGCCGGTACTGTAGGCGCTGGCGACATCTATTTCACCAATCACGGCAAACCCGCTTTCTTGATTCCCCATGTTGATTTCTCAGGCGCCCGGTCTTCATGCCGTGGGCGAGCCATCAGCAACGTCGTTCCCGGCTCGGTTCACGTCCGCGCAACTACTGGATCGCCGCGCTCTGCAGTTCGCTGCTGAACCTCACCTCGATGGTGTCTCCAGGCGCAACCTCGGTGTCCTGGTCGGCCGGTCGACCTCTTGACGCGTCGCCGGCCCCGCCGGTTATTGTGATCCGCGCCTGAAAGGTTTCGCCGGCGATGGGCAGTGGAAGCGCGGACGCCCCTGATGGCTGAAGCTTCTGGCTGGCTGCGTGGAGCCTTGCAGTGG
>NZ_RZPW01000948.1:0-2055 GCF_003998455.1 Mesorhizobium sp. M7A.F.Ca.CA.001.08.2.1
GATCATCTCCTGGCCGGAACTGACGCTGCTGAGTTCCGACCAGGCGCTCGACGACCAGGAAGTGCTTGGCGTCATGGCCGCTCTTGTCGCGGCGGCGATCTCGGCCGTCGCCATGCTCTTGGTGCGCAATCTCGTGCAAAGCGAGCGCACGGCGACCATCGTGCTGTGGTTTTCGGTGACGGCAAGCGTCATGTCGCTGCTGTCGCTGCCATTCGGCTGGCAGGCGCTGACGCCGCTCCAGGCGGCCCTTCTTGTTGCCGCCGGCTTCTGCGGCGGCCTTGGCCAGATCCTGATGACGGCGGCCTATCGCCATGCCGAAGCCTCGGTCGTGGCGCCGTTCGAATACACCTCGATGATCCTAGGCCTCGTCGTCGGCTATCTCGTCTTCGGCGACGTCGCCACGCTCCATATGCTTGTCGGCGGCCTGATCGTCGTCGCCGCCGGCATCTTCATCATCTGGCGCGAACGCCAGCTCGGCCTGGAGCGCACCCGCACGCGCAAGGCATCTTTGCCTGAAGGGTGATTACGAACGTTCGGCCCGTTCCTTCGCCAACCGAACCAGCACCGTCCTCGTCTGTTCATCGGCGGGGAAAAACGATTCGATCGCCAGTTCCGAAAGCGTCACGTCGAGCGGCGTGCCGAACACCGTGATGGTGCTGATGAACGACAGCACCTGATCGCCATGCGCCAGCCTGAGCGGGTGCACGATGGCGTTCGGCTCGACCGGCGACGGCCGGTTGCTCCTCAGGCCGGACGGATAAGTCCTCAGTTCACGCTCGAGTTCGATCAGCACCGCGTCGCCGCTCGCGTCATTCTGGTGTTTCAGGCGCTCGAGCAGATGCGTGCGCCATTCCTGAAGATTGACGATGCGTGGCGCGATGCCGCCGGGATGCAGGCTGAGGCGAAGCACGTTGACCGGCGGCGTCAGCAGCGAAGCCTCGCTGACATCGGCAAGGAAGGGAGCGATGGCGGCGTTGGCCGAAACCAGGTTCCAGTGGCGGTCGACAGCGAGTGCCGGGAACGGCTCGTGGCCCTTGAGCACGATTTCGACCGCCGCCATCGCCGGCGCCATTGTCGTGTCGGTCAGCGAGCGTTCGCCGAAACTGGGGGCAAAGCCGGCGGCGAGCAGCAACTGGTTGCGTTGCCTCAGCGGGATCGACAATTGCTCGGCCAGATGCAGCACCATGTCGCGCGAGGGCGCGGCGCGGCCGCTTTCGACGAAGCTCAGATGCCGCTGCGAGATTTCGGCCTCCATGGCGAGGTCGAGCTGCGACATGCGCCGGCGCGTGCGCCATTCGCGAATAAGGCTGCCGGCGGAGGTTTGGGCTGTTGTCATGAGTGAATGGTTAGGCTGGTGAGGACGGCATTTCAATTACCTGCAAGGTTATCGCTAGGTGAGCGCTCGCAGCTTTGCCTTCACTTCGAGGAAATCCCGCCACGCCAGCTTCTTGTGCGACGGGGTTCGCAGGAGATAGGCCGGATGCAGCGTCGGCATGGCCGGGATGGCGATGCCGGATGCCGTCGTGTGAACGCGCCAATTGCCGCGCAGCCGCAATATGCCTTCCGAGGTGTTGAGCAAGGTCTTGGCCGACGGGCCGCCAAGGTTGATCAGCACCTTGGGATTGACCAGCTCGATCTGCCGTTCGATGAACGGCCGGCAGATCTCGGTTTCGTGCGGCGTCGGCGTGCGATTGCCCGGCGGCCGCCAGGGAATGACATTGGCGATATAGGCTGAAGTGCGGTCGAGCCCGATCGCGGCCAGCATGCGGTCGAGCAGCCGGCCCGAGCGGCCGACGAAGGGCAGGCCCTCGATGTCCTCGTCGCGGCCGGGCGCCTCGCCGACCAGCATGACGGCGGCTTCCGGGTTGCCGTCGGCAAACACCAGGTTCTTGGCGGTGGCCTTGAGATTGCAGCCCTCGAACGCCGCCATATGCTGGCGAAGCTCGTCCAGCGTCGTTGCTGTGGTCGCCAATTGGCGGGCAAGTGCCGCCTGCGCTTCGTCGGGAACCGCAGTCGTCGCAGACGGCGACCGCGCAACGGGTGGTGCATTTGCTC
>NZ_RZPW01000949.1:0-2052 GCF_003998455.1 Mesorhizobium sp. M7A.F.Ca.CA.001.08.2.1
GCCCGTCATAGACATGCGCAAGCGCCAGGACGCGCCGGCCCCTTGCACGCTCGGGAATCGAGGGATCGTTCGGCAGCGTGGAGAATTCCGCTAGGCCGCTCAGGCGATCGGGTGCGGTCTGCATGAAGTCGCGCCAGAGTGGAATGATCTCGTTGGCGCGCTCTTCGGGATAGGCCGGACCGCATAACATCAGCTCCGGCTCGATCGGATGCAGCTTGAACTCGAAGCTCGTCACCACGCCGAAATTGCCGCCGCCGCCGCGCAGCGCCCAGAAGAGATCCGGGTTCTGGGTCGCGTCGGCATGGATGAGGCGGCCATCGGCGGTCACCAGATCGGCCGCCAGCAGATTGTCGACGCTGAGGCCGTGGCTGCCGCGCAGCCAGCCGATGCCGCCGGAAAGAGTCAGGCCGGCAACGCCCGTCGCCGAAATCAGGCCGCCCGGCGTGGCGCGACCAAGCGGGGTGGTGGCCGCATCGACATCGGCCCAAATAGCGCCGCCCTCGACGAAGACACGATCGAGGCCGGGCGCGACCCGCACGCCATTCATCAGCGACATGTCGATCATCAGGCCGCCGTCGCAGACGGCGTAGCCTGCAACATTGTGGCCTCCGGAGCGGATCGCGATCGCCAGCCGCTCTTCGCGCGCGAAATTCACCGACGCCTCGACATCGGCAAAACTCCGGCAGCGCGCGATGAGAGCGGGACGTCGGTCGATCATGCCGTTCCAGACGATCCGCGTCGTGTCATAGGATGGGCTCGACGGCTCCAGCACCTCGCCGCGCATGATGGAACGGAAGCTTTCGATGCTCGATGCTGCAAGGGTAGCGGTGGCGGCCATGTGGCGGTCTCCTCGTTTCACACACGCTAGCGCGGCGCGGGCAGGGCCGCTAAAGTCGAAAATGCTGAAAGGCGGTCATTTCTGCCATGGTTGAACAGATCGGCCCATTGAATGTGGCGATCCTTGCCGTTCCGGAGGCTACCGCCTCCACGATCTACGGCATGTTCGACCTGTTTTCCTCGCCCGGCAGGGATTTCCTGTTCATAACCAGCGGTGCGGCGGGCACGCCGCGCATGCGGCCCTATGTGGTTGCTGGGGACGGCAGCCCGTTTCGCGCTGCAAACGGCATCTGGATGCGCCCAGATCACAGCCTTGCCGATTGCCCGCCACCCGACATCGTCTGTATTCCAGATTTCTTCGTCAATCCGGGAGAAAGCGTCGCCGGGCAGTATGACGCCGAAGCCGCATGGCTGAAGCGAGCGCATGACGACGGCGCCATGCTGGCCAGCG
The DNA here is from genome assembly GCF_003998455.1 of Mesorhizobium sp. M7A.F.Ca.CA.001.08.2.1. Taxonomy (NCBI): domain Bacteria; kingdom Pseudomonadati; phylum Pseudomonadota; class Alphaproteobacteria; order Hyphomicrobiales; family Phyllobacteriaceae; genus Mesorhizobium; species Mesorhizobium sp. M7A.F.Ca.CA.001.08.2.1. The sequence goes on from NZ_RZPW01000949.1 coordinate 1,289, forward strand.
CTTGTTCGGGCGCGGTGCTGCTCGGCGAGGCCGGGCTACTCGACAATCGCGATGCCACCATTCACTGGGGCTATGTCGAGACGCTCACGAACAACTATCCCGGCGTTAAGGTGAAGCCGGGCCAGTCACTCGTGCTGACCGGCGAGGCCCACCGCATCGTCATGGCCGGGGGCGGCTCGAGCTGGGAGGATCTCGCCCTCTATCTGATCGCGCGCTTCGTCAGCCTCAAGGAGGCGATGCAGGTCGCCAAGGTCTACATGCTGCAGTGGCACGACATGGGCCAACAGCCCTTCGCCGCGCTGATGCGCTTTCGCCAGACCGACGACGCGGTGATCAACCGCTGCCAGAAATGGGCCGAAGGCAACTACCGGACGCCCTCGCCCGTCGCCGCCATGACCAAGTTGTCAGGCCTGTCCGAGCGCTCCTTCGTGCGCCGCTTCGCCAAGGCCACGGAAATGAAGGCAATCGACTACATCCACGCGCTCAGGCTCGAGCAAGCCAAGCAGATGCTGGAGACCGGCGATCTCCCGGTCGAAGCGGTGGCGAGTGAAGTCGGCTATGAGGATGCGAGTTTTTTCGGGCGTCTCTTCCGCCGCAAGGTCGGGGTGACGCCGGCGCAATATCGCATTCGCTTCGGTGCTCTCCGGCGAGCATTGAGCCGCGATTGAATCTCAACCATCGCGGCGCGATGCCGATATTCCGCTTGGCGCCTCAAGTCAGCCGTTGAGCTGGCCCCAGCGGAATCCCAAAAGCAGAAATTCGAG
>NZ_RZPW01000094.1:0-12411 GCF_003998455.1 Mesorhizobium sp. M7A.F.Ca.CA.001.08.2.1
CCTCAAAAGAACTGTCGAGTTGGTTGCGCGCGGCTTTGCGTCATCAGAGGCGCAAGGCGGTCGCGTGTGAGGATTGCGCGGTCCCATAGGCGGTTTCGGCATGTGCCTCACCTTCGACATCGACATTGCGGCCAAGCAGGAAATCGGCGGCTTTCGAGGCATGGCTTGCGGCGCGGAAGATGGCGCGGTTGTCCTCGCGCAAAACCGTCAGCCATGAGCCGATGTAGTCCGCATGGCGCACGGTCGGCTCGATGCCGAGACTGCTGCAGATGAAGGCTGATGCGATTTCGGCGACGAGTTCCTCGCGCGCATAGGTGTTGGACCCGAAGGAGCCGGATAGGTCGCGCGCGAGTCGCCTCGGGTGGCCGGTCCAGTGGCCAAGCTCGTGAAAGCAGGTCCGGTAATAGTCGATCTGGTGGAAGAAAGCCCGCTGCGGCGGCACCTGTATGGTGTCGCTGCCGGGCATGTAGAAGGCGCGCTCGCCGCCGATGCGAAAATCAGCGCCGGTTGCATGAATGAGCGCCTCGGCGTGCGGGACCATCTCGCGCTCAGGCAGAGGCTCGCCGGCGTCGTAAAGATGTTCGGGCAGATTATCGCACTGCGCGACATTGAAGACGGTGAAGCGCTTCAGGAAGGGCACCGCCTGCGGTTCGTCGCCATCGGTGTCGGCGCGTTGCTTTTCGTTCTTGGGAACAAAGCGGTCAGCGTGAACGATGGTGGTGCCGTGCTCGCCCTTTCTGACATTGCCGCCAAGCGAAAGCGCCTGCCGGAAGGTGAGCCAGTTCTGGCTGGGGAAACCGCGCTCGATGACCGCGCCCCACAGGATCAGGATATTGATGCCGGAATATCGGCGCTGGGTGGCCGCATTCCGCGGCAGGCCGAGGCCTGTCCTTGCCCTGCCCCACGGCTTGACCCATGGCACGGTGCCGCGCTCCAGTTCGGCAATGATGCGGTCGGTGATTTCCTGATAAAGGCTGGCGCCGGTGCGCCCGCCACTGTCTGCGCCAGCCTGTCGGCTGCCGCAACGTTTGTTGTTTGCACGCATCGTGATGTCCTCCGCTCTACAATCGCGCGCCCTCCCCGGAAGCGGGGTGGGCGGCAAAAGCGACCGGAAAGGCCCGCCGTCGGAGGCGGACTGCATCAGCAGGACCGGAACGGAGTGGAGGACCCGAAAGCGACAAGCGAAGGGTTGCGGGACGCCGCGGCGGGCCTAGAAGGGAGTGCTGCCCACCCTGCGCCAGGGGGAAGGCCACAATAGAAAGACGCCGGCCGACAGGCCGGCGACCGTCAGCAGCCGAAGGCTGCCCCGCGCCAGGGGGCGATGCCGCAGGGCCAAGACCGCCTGAGCTTGCCGAAGAAAAGCGGGCTCGGTTCACGAGCACCCGGCCAGCGACTTCAGGCGCGGGCGCTCAGGATTGTTGTTGGCGCCCACGGCAGCTGGATGACCGCAACAAGATTACGAGGAGCGACAGCAAAGCCAGCTGCCACAAACGGCACGCTCCGGCAACAACAGCGTGGCCGGTCTACAGATGCTGCCCCGCACGAGAGCCAGCACGCTTTGAGCGCGCATCGGCGATGCAAGCGTTGCAAGCTGGCCATGTCCACAAGGTCGGCGACCACTATATCGCCGACCACCAACGCGGGCGTACCGTCTAAGTGCAGACCTTTCGCGAGTGCGCGGACGCGCGCATTTCATCTGCGATGGCCGGATCTTGCATTCCCGCTTGAGCTGCTCAACGTCAAGGCCTACACGCGCTGCGATCTTGAGAGTGACCCTTCAACTGGGGGAAATCATAAGGGCGCGGTGGAATTCGTCGAACTTTCCCTGTTTTCTCGAGGCGAGTGCGGCAAAGGCTGGGAATTGGGAATCCGGTCCCAGGACCGGGAACTGTTTGATCACAAGCTTCAGATTGGGTTCATGCTTGAGGCTTTTTGGTAGTTGATATCAGCCAGTCTGCAATGCGGACAGTTGTGGTAGTCATTGAATATGACCAGAACGGCATCGCCTTGCGGGTTGCCGGCGATTGGCGAAGAAGATCGTTGTCGAATGCGCCGCTCCACTTTTGCCTGCGGTCGACCACGCCTGCCGGTGCAGGTTCGCGCTATATTGGCTCGCCAGCAAGGCGAGGAGTAAAAGAAGAGCTGCGACAGTGATGGCAGTCGGCTTAGACATGAGTCTCCAATCCATGGACGGCGTGGCAGCAACGGCCCGCCTTTTTGGTGTAAAATGGGTCGGTTTTGATCGTGCCCCGCAGTTGCTACAGGCGCACAGGTGCCGGTGCGATCTGGCGGTTTCTCAAATACGGCTTTGCGCCATCGGGTCCACCCCAATAGTTGAGCGTCGTTCGCACGGGGAATTGTGTTCACCACGCCGGGCGACTTGACCGTCCACCGCCAGAGCGCTGAACGGTCCGCTAGTGAGGCGCTCCCCGAATCGTCGTTTATCCCGCTCGCCCCGGACCGGGTGACAGCCAGCGTTGCCGCTACGCTGCGGAGAAAAACCGTCAGCGCGTGGCATTCGGACATAAGCTGATCAACGCCAAGAATAAGCCCCACGGAGGTGACCGGTGCGGCCGGAACAAGAAAGAGCGTTGCAGCCATTGTGACGAGGCCTGCACCGGTAATGCGGGTTGTTCCGTTCGAAGGGAACAATGCGACAAACAGCATGAGGATCCGGCAGCCGATCGGGAGATCAGTTTTCGTCGCTTGGGCGATGAAAAGGGCGGCGAGCATCATATTCGTGCCGTCCAGATTGAATGGAATGAGACCCACGACCGAATGCGTGGCGCCGGCCTTTTCCATCTTCTCCATGAGCGAGGCCAGCGCGGCCTCTGAGGAGGACATTGCGAGCAGCAGCTCGTCCTTGATGTATCGGACGAGAGAGAAGAGCGAGCGGCCGTTGTAGCGGCAGACCGCGCCGAACAGGACCGAGAGGAACAGGACCGAGAGGAACAAGACTTGCAGGATGTCGCCTTCCGCGAAGGCACTGGCAATCGTTGACGGGATGATGTTCATCAGGAAGCTGGTCACGGACTGCTCGTGAGCCGTGGCCACATAGCCCTTAACGGCTTCGACATCGAGCGAGGCCGGATCGATGTTGAGGCCGGCGCCAGGCTGAACGATATTCGTGACAATCAGCCCGACAACAAAAGCGAGCGTCGAGAAGGTGAGAAAATAGACCATCGCCTTGGCGGCAACTCGGCCGACCTTCTGCAGATCGCTCATGCCGGCAATGCCGGTCGCTATTGTCAGGAAGATGACAGGTACGGTGATTATCTTGACGACCTCGACGAAGGCATCGCCGAGCGGCTTCAGGCTGTGGCCGGTCTCCAAATGGAAATAGCCGATTGCGGCACCCAGGATTATGGCGGCAAGTACCTGCACGTAGGTCCGGGCAAAATGGCGCTTGCGGGGCGCTGCGATCGCGCGGGGAACTCTTGGAACCAACACCGTCTCTCTCCTTGACCGGATCGGGGTGGGGCTCCTCCCTCTCCCATGCAGTGCTCCGGTCGAACGCTGCGCCCACTTCGGCGCAAACGATGTGCCAAATAGCAAAGAGGGGAAAACGCGCAGGACCTCACGCAATGCTTGCGATTCGCTCTCCCACACTCGTGCAGTGGTTGCCTGTCGCAACTATGGAAGGCTAAATTCTTGGGAATTCCAAAGGTCGCTCTTTGCGTCGGCGCAGCTTGGCTGCCTGGAAGGTTCCCTCTTTGCCTTGCGGTCTGCGAGCAGGGTCCAGATGGTCATCATTTGGCTGCGCGCCGCACGGGGCTCGAAAGATTCAATCGAGGACGGGTCCTCTTGGAAAACGGGGGCGGCGTTGGTCAAGCCCTTCCACCCTGCTGTCCCAATGGTGTTCAGAAGCTCAGTTCACGATCAAGCGATGGATCAGCGTCATCTGGCGTTTGCGCCATCGCGCGGCGTTGCAGCGGGTCTGCCAAAGATGAGCAAGCCGCGAGGCAAGGTCCGAGACCTAGACTCCAACCTCATAGCGCGCTCGGCTCGCCTTAGGAAGGTTCGAACCGCAGCACGATCAGGTGGCGACACCGTTGGTCGGAACCGGAACCCGACGAATGATCGTTCGTGACCGACATCTGTGAACAAGCAGTATGTGTCATTGCAATCACCACCCATTGCGCGGAAATGCCCATATGGCCGTGAATGAACTGGATTTGGTGATTTTCCAGATGGCGGTGGAAAGCGTCCGCTTGCTCTCTTCAAGCTTTGATGAGAAGGCGGCTGAGATAGCCACGAGGAGCCGTGGTAGCCTTCTTTTTGACGTGCGGGTGGACGGTGACCTGGAGGTCCAGCGAGTCGCAGCCATTGGATATCCAGGCGACAAGATCGGTGTGGTGGCATTGGACCGAGAGGGCCTTGTTAGCTGTTGTTGCCTTGTCAATGGCACCTTCTCACCTTTCATTGCACCGTTGGAGAACTGGACCAGCATGCCCCTTTCGATGCAGGCCCAGATCGATGTCACAGGCTATGCGAGGCTCCTTCTGGCCGCCTTGCGAAATGCTGGACATATGCTGGACAGGTAGCATCGCCGATGATGTCTGTGATGAGATGGTGCAAACGGATGGACGAGGCGATCGCTTGCTGGCAGCTTTGGCAACAAAGCGATCGGTGAGTTCGCAATGCTGGAACACGTCCTTTAGACTCTGCAGTTAAGTTAGCGGACTACCATCTGACGAATGCCCTCTGACAGTCTGCATGGCGCGGCATGCCCTCTTAGGAATGCAGCCGTGGTTCTACACCATCGGCTGTTTTTGTGTCGAAGGGGCACGCATGAACGAAGGAAGCGGCCGCCAACAGTTCCTCCAACTCGCGTTCGGTGGCCTTGCATGCCGACATTAGTGTTCGGATGGTGCGGATCGCCTGCGCCATGGAGAGAAAGCGGACCCTTCCCCTGGAAAGGACATAGGCTTCGGCGGCTTTTTCGACGGTGACGGTGTGAAACGAATTGGTCATGACGAATTCCTCCCTGAACCCTGACCAACCCGACTTATGGCACGAATTCGACCGCCTTCAAGCCTATGTCCGATTGCGGACAATCGCTGCGATTCGTTCAAAACCGCTGATGCTTTTGGGCGACCTGGTGAAGGGCAAGGAGACGTCGGCTGAACCCGTTTCAACCCGACATGCTTCAGGCAGCGGCCAGGCCGAAATAACGCTGCTCCTCCTTGTCATAAGCGCCATGTGTGAGCTTTATCAATCCGGCACGATCGTGATCTCGCCGCGCTTGGCGTGCACCAGTCCTCGATACTCAAGCATTTGCAGGGCCGTGGTGACCCCGGGCGGTGGGCGCGAGCATGGTCGCCAGAAATTCATGCGTCGGGAGGATCTTATCTCCTTCCGCACGGTCGTGGACCATCAGCTGCCAGCGGGCCAGCCGTTCTTCGATCTTGGAGTGGCCATTGACCAGTGCCGTCCGGCATGATTGGATGAGGAACGCGTGGGCATAGTCCAGCACTGAGGTGCGAAGCGACGGGCTAATCGCAGGGCGAAGGTTTTCAACCGGCAGGCGCCAGGTATTGCTTTCCTTTCCGAGAATGACGGCAATTCCTTTCATCCCGTCATCGCCGACAATGCCGACTTCACCTTGCCGCCCGCCGGTCATGGTGGCGACCACCGACGCGATGCCCCTCTCGGGAAAATATACGTTCTTGATCGGCTGATGCGCGACCTCCAACTTGTCCTTGATGCCCGGTTCGACGTGATGCAGCGATGGTCGCAAAAGCGCGAAGTCCTGCGGGGTGAGGGCTTCAGCACCTGGTCGCGAAAGAGGGATCGGGCAAGGCTCTCTTCCAACGGGGCAAGAGCGCGTACGTCTTACTGTCGGCTGCACCGAAGTAAATGCCGGCCGATGCCAAAGCATAGGCTTCGAAACGCGCGATTGCAAAGCCCTGTCGGGGCAGTGCAGTCATGCTAGAAGTCGCGCCGCCTACGATAGGCAGCGGATGACATGATTCCCTTCTTCGGCGGCCACCAAGAACGGCTCGGGCACGCTTTAATCGTTCATACACAAGCTCGCAGGAATGTAAGCAGCGGAACAATCGGGTGATTCGTACCGCCCTGCCCTTTCAGAGATCAAGTCATTGGACGTCAATTCGGCTGGAACGCCTCGTCGAACGGCCCAGGAAAATGCAGCCGGATGAGCAATGGTGGTTCACCTTATGTGCGGTCCCGGATATGCGGTCCGGCGGCTCATCTCCCAATGGCTTGTCGATGGGGAAGTGGAACTCGTCATGTCGCCGCGAACCGTCACCGCGCTAGCGGGGCTCTTTTGAAGACGCCGGTGTTTTTCTTTGTGGAACTGAATCTGTGAGGTGATTGATGCATGAATCAAACATTTGCGTATTTCCGCTGCATCGGCGACGTATATTGGTCGAAAGTATCGCCCAGGCCCTCGAGACCAAGAACGGCGAGGCGGCGAGTGCGTTCTGGCGCTGTTCTGCCAAGAAAATGCTCATTCAATTGTCCGATGTAGGAATTGCGCCAGAGCTCGCTGCGCAGGAGGTTGGAAGCCTTCTTCATGCGGTCTTGGACGACATGGCCAACCGAACGGTAATGCACAAAGCATAGGCTCGGGCGCTGTTGGACCGCGCGTCAGCTCGGGTCCTTATCAGGGGACTGCTCCGACTGGCCGACGGTCCGGCCAAACCGGCATACCGGCAAAGGTTTGAGGTTGCGATCGCTCACGGCGGCCGGTCCAATATTCTAAGACGACCTCAGAAGCCACGTTGGCTTCTTTGGACGAAGCGGAGGGGCGCCATTTTGGCGTGCTCACGCTGGACTCCGGGTTGCGCCTACGGAAATCCAAAGTCCGGCCGCGCGAGCCAATCGACCGGAACAGTCGAAAGCTCGTGGGGGCGGGTCCGCTCACCCTCACGGCGGCGGTGGCGGCCGTGAGCAGACTTAACTCAAGTCACGGCTGAGCATCCGCAGGCGCTATGCCGATTGGATGAGAACTGGTTGCCACAACACCGGCCCGTTGAGGCGTCCCCTCCAGCGGATGCGCAAGAGACTGGCGTAGGAAATATCGAGGAAGCCGGCGACTGCCTCGGTGTTGCCGACCTGCTTGGGCTGTCCGATACGTGACAACGGCCAGGTCGCGAGACGAAGGATCCTTTCGATGCGCGTATCTGTCACCGTTACGATCCCGGAGAGATTGTTGGCCAAGCCGAATTCGATGATCCCCGCGAAGAGCTCGTAGGTTGCTTGGGCCAGGCCGCCAGCTGCCTTCGGCGCTGTCGCAGGGAGATCGAGCGCGAAACGACTACTCTCCCAGACATCGGCACTCGCAGGGACCACCATCTCATCCAGCAGCGTCGGAAACGTATCGCGCAACATTGTCGGTCCGGTGGTCGGCAAAAGGCGGACGCAGCCGCAAGTTCGCCAATCGGACCCCTTGAGAAGCAGGTAGACGGGGTTCAGGCTGTCAAACGGGTCCGTTTCCATTTCGCCTTCGGTCTGCACTTCCCAATCGAGCCGCTTCTTGAAAACCCGATACCTAAGTCCGTGCATTTCCTTGAGTTCGCTCGCAAACTCGGCGTAGCAGTCGGGTGTTATCAGCTGCATCATTGTCGTCTCCGTGCGGGATGTGTCCACGCAATCGAAGGGCAAAGCCGTCATGAATGCAGCCTGTAGACCTTTACAGCTAGACTTGGAGAGGATCAGGATCTCGCCCGAGCAGCCATCCGCACTACGGCCTGGTTGATGGTTCGCACGCCAAGCTTCGCCTTGGCGTTTTCCTGATGGAAGGTCACGGTGCGTTTCGAGACACCGAGAATCTGGCTGATATCCCAGGCCGACTTGCCGCACGCCGCCCATTTCAGGCACTCGAACTCCCGCCGGGTGAGCGTTATGCCATCTACCACGCAATCTTCGGCGAGCCTGCGCCGGGCATGGATATGAACGTTGATCGCAACCAGTTGCATTGCTTTTTCGTAGCGCGTCAGCGACCTCAGAAATGGCGGATGCGCCTCGTTGGAGGCGAAGGTCAGTGCGGCGAACCGGCCGCGATGATCATGCATCGACATGGTCAGTCCGCCGCGAATGCCGAACTCAGCTGCTTTTTCCAGGACTTCCTGCTGAGAGGTCGGCAAATAACGGTGATCGCGGTCCACACCCCAGTCGAAGGTATCCCAGCCCCGCAGTCCCCGCAGGATCACGGGATCCACGCTGTGGTAGCGCTGTTGCAGGTAATGTGATGTCCATGATGATGGATAATTCGAGATAAATCGTGGCCTGTCGCCGGAAGCGGATGGGTAGGTGAAATAAGCGAAGAGCGGAAAGTCGAACCCGGCTGCGGCGGACGCCATTGCCTCATGGAGATCGACGGCATCGACGCTTGCAGAGAGTTGCTCGACCAAGGTTTCAAATACGCGATGCATCTGCGCTTAGCGTACCTCGCGGAGGTTGCTGGAAGCCGACGGAGACGTGGTTCTAAATGATGGCCTGTCCCTGCAGGGCATACGACGCGCCGCCGTCATCACCGCAATTGCTGTGCTGCTTCCGATTGGAGAGAGCTCCGCCCACCTGACCAACTACCAATGGGTGATATTGCGACGTTATCGATGAGCCGCGTGTCGCCAAGCCAAGCCGCAGCAAGCAAGCGTGCCGGTCGGTCAAGGCTTGCTAACGATTGCAGGTCTGTTTCTCCGCGAAGCTCCAGGTATTCGAGCTCGCGATAGCCGGCAGCCAGAATTGCTGCACGCGCTTCATCAAGCGTAGGCAGGATGGGGGAGCCGCGTGCAAGCCGCTCGGCCGTATCGAGCAGGACCGATGCTAGTTTTGGGGCAATGGCGCGTTGGGCTGGGGAGAGCCGCACGTTACGCGACGATAGCGCAAGACCATCGGCTTCGCGGACTGTCGGACAGGGCACAATAGTGATCGGAATGTCGAGATCCCGGACCAAGCGCCTGACAAGCTGAAGTTGCTGAAAATCCTTTTCGCCAAAAAAGGCGAAGTCAGCGCCGGCCTGCAGGAAGAGCTTGGCCACGACCGTCGCCACGCCATTGAAATGGCCGGGCCGGAATGCGCCGCAAAGGCATTCGCTGATGCCGGACACTGAAACGGCCGTGGCGAAGCCCACCTGGTACATTTCCTCTGTGTCCGGCACATAGAGCAGATGCGTGCCCAGCAGAGCGAGCTTGGCAGCATCGTCGCTTTCCGTCCGAGGGTAGGCAATCAGGTCGGCGGGGCTGTTGAACTGCTTGGGGTTTACGAACAGCGTTACGATCACCCGCTCGGCCCTTTCGAGCGCCTTCCGCACGAGGCTCAGATGCCCGTCGTGCAAGGCTCCCATGGTCGGCACAATACCGATCGTGGCACCCGAGCGACGCCATTGCGCAACGACGCCGCGCAGCTCGCTCACGGTTCGAGCGATCGGCACGCTCATGTGAAGTCACCGGCCTTAAAGGCGTTGACATAGAGATGTTCGACCGCCGGAAAGTGCCGGTTCCGCACATCGGTGGCGTAAGCGGCGATTGCCGCCTCAGCCTGCTCACCGAGCTCGGCATAGCGTTTGACGAACTTCGGCCGAAATGAGGTGAAGAGCCCGAGCATATCGTGGCTCACCAGAATCTGGCCGTCGCAAGCTGGCGAGGCACCGATGCCGATTGTGGGTATGTCGATATCGGCGGTTATCTGCCGTGCAAGCTGCTCCGGTATCTTTTCCAGCACCAAGGAGAAGGCGCCCGCTTCGGTTACCGCCCTGGCGTCGCGCCTGATCCGCTCTGCATCGGCTCCCCGGCCCTGCACACGATAGCCTCCAAACGTGTTTACCGCCTGCGGCGTCAGGCCCACATGGGCCATGACAGGTACGCCGCGCGCGGTAAGGAAGCGGATGGTTTCCGAGATGGTCTCGCCGCCCTCGATCTTTACCGCTGAACAACCGGTCTCACCCATCACGCGCGCAGCGTTGCCGAAAGCGTGCTCTGGGCTTTCCTCATAGGAACCGAAGGGCAGGTCGACGACCATCAGCGCGTGTTCAAGGCCGCGCCGAACGGCCTGTCCGTGCATGATCATCATGTCGAGCGTGACCCCCAGCGTCGACGACAGGCCGTGCAGCACCATGCCGACGCTGTCGCCGACAAGAACGATGTCGCAGTGGCGATCGAGCAGCCTCGCGACCGGCGTGGTGTAGGCCGTCAAGCATACAAGTGGCGTCTGGCCTTTTCGCGATCGAATATCTGGAGGAGTCATCCCTTTTATCTCACCAGCCGCGCTCAACCGAGGCCCCTTCCCTTACGTTACCAACAGCGGGTGTCGCGTTTGGCATATTTTTGTGCGACTGCGAAGAGCTAAAAGCAGCGCTTGAGTACTCCGGTGTTGACGTGCTGGCTGCCAAGGTTACATTCAATCGATTAAGGCGCTCCGTTGGGCCAACCCGCTTTCGCAAACATGGATCCTCAGACAAGAAGAACCAAGAAAGGCAAAGCCGCCGTCAAAGCTGACGAAGCCAAAGTGGACCTGACTGCCGTCGTGGTCGCCGTAAACGACAGTGAGCCCTGTGTCCTCACAGTCGGTCATGCGGACACCCTCCCTTCTGGACCTTTTGCCCTTGAGCATCGATCACTGCAGTCGGGTTTGAGGGGGTGGGTGGAGCAGCAGACCGGCCATGCACTTGGATACATCGAGCAACTCTACACCTTCGCCGATCGCGATCGCATCGGCACTGAGCGCCACCAGCGCGTCATCTCAATCAGCTATCTCGCATTGACCAGGAAGGAACAGGCAACGAACTCGGCCGCGTGCGGCTGGCAAAGTTGGTACGAATATTTTCCCTGGGAGGACCACCGCTTCGGCACGCCGCCTGTGCTGCTCGATAGATTGCGGCCCCGCCTGATTGAGTGGGCCGGCGGCGCCAGCGAGCCGACCACTCAACGCGAGCGCCGGCAGCGCGCTGCGATAGCCTTCGGCTTCGACGACCGCCATTGGAACGAGGAACTCACGCTCCAACGCTACGAGTTGCTCTATGAAGCTGCTCTGATTGAGGAGGCCGGTGGCGGCAGGGACGCGATTGCGGCCGCGGCTGGCAAACCAATGGTCGCTGACCACCGTCGTATTCTGGCAACCGGGATCGCGCGGCTGCGTTCGAAGATCAAATACCGGCCGGTCGTGTTCGAGCTTATGCGGCCTTCCTTCACGCTGCTGCAACTGCAGCGAACCGTGGAAGCTTTGGCTGGCAGGCTGATCAACAAGCCGAACTTCCGGAGATTGGTCGAGCAGCAGGAACTTGTTGAGGAGACCGGGGAGACCTCCCTCGACACAGGCGGACGACCGGCGAAGCTTTATCGCTTCCGGCATGCCGTCCTCGACGACAGGGCTATCGCCGGGACAAAATTACCGCTGGCGCGGGCTTGACATACTTATAGTCAAGGTAGATATATTCCCTTATTGTCAAACCGAATATAATCGAGGCGCCAATGACTGGGGCGTTACCCATGGCTGCGTCCCTGTATGAGCGTGTCCGGCGGGTGATCCCACCCGTTGAATGGCCCACGTTCGCCGGCGATATTGAAGCCATCTTAGCGCTGAAGCGTGAGCGCAATGCGGTGGTGCTGGCGCACAATTACCAGACGCCCGAAATTTTTCATTGCGTGGCAGACATCGTCGGCGACAGCCTGGCGTTGGCCCACAAGGCGGTGACGGTCGACGCCGACATCATCGTGGTTGCCGGCGTTCATTTCATGGCCGAGACGGCAAAACTGCTCAATCCGAACAAGACCGTGCTCATCCCGGATCTCCGCGCCGGCTGCTCGCTGGCCGAATCGATCACGGCAAACGACGTGCGGCTAATGCGGCTGCGGTATCCGGGGGTCCCCGTTGTTACTTACGTCAACACTTCCGCCGCCGTAAAAGCGGAGTCCGACATCTGCTGCACGTCCGGCAACGCCAAGGCGGTGGTGGAATCGCTTGGCGTGGCGCGTGTGCTGATGCTCCCGGACGAATATCTGGCGAGGAACGTGGCAGCCGATACAGACGTCGAGATCATCGCCTGGAAAGGCCATTGCGAGGTGCATGAGCGCTTCACCGCAGCAGACATCCGGGAACTGCGCGATGCCCATCCAGGCGTCATCGTGCTGGCCCATCCAGAATGCCCACCAGACGTTGTCGCGGAGGCGGAGTTCTCCGGCTCGACCGCGGCGATGTCGGATTATGTCGAGCGTGAGAAACCGACGCGTGTCGTCCTTCTGACCGAATGTTCGATGAGCGACAACGTCGCGGTCGCGCATCCCGACGTCGAGTTCGTTCGCCCATGCAATCTGTGCCCGCACATGAAACGCATCAACCTGGCCAACATTCGCGCCGCACTCGAGCAGAACCGGCATGAGGTCCGGATTGATCCCGAAATTGCCGGCCCCGCCCGCCGCGCGGTCGAGCGCATGCTTTCCCTATGAG
>NZ_RZPW01000950.1:0-2047 GCF_003998455.1 Mesorhizobium sp. M7A.F.Ca.CA.001.08.2.1
TGTTTCAAAAATTGAAGTTGGAAATGTGCTTGGTTGAGATTCCCCTCCACAAATCCAAGCTCTGGTGCAAGTGCAAGGCCCGCCGCTGTAATTGTGTCCTCAGCGGCGGGCTTACTTCGTCAGGCGCTCCACGGTCTCAATGATCGCCTTGGCCAATGCCTCGCCTTCATAGATCGGTTCTGGGCCATAGTAGCCCGTCACCCATTCCTCGCTAGGCAGCACGCCGGCAGGGCATACCTGCTCGATGGCCATTCGGACGAGCTTCAAGGCTGCACGCTGATCGACTGCCACAGGGGAGTTGGGTTCGACGTTCACATGGTGGAGCGGCCGGGGCGTCATGCCTTAGCCTCGCGGATCGCCCGCAAAGTCGCATGGCGTAGCTTGTCCTCGCGCTTAAGGGTCTTCACTCGTCCGACAAGGCCAGGTTTGATCCATTCGGCGTCTGGCTTGTCGGCTCCCTTCGGTGGCGTGCCTTTCCCCTCCTGCACCTTGGCCCACAGGCGTTCTCGCATGGCTTTGTTCAGGGCGATGTGAGCCGATCCGACATAGCGGCGTTCCGCATCGCGGGTTGCCATCAAAGCGAGTGGTGCCGATCCCGGTTTTAGCTGCACGCCTGCCACTTCAAAGTCGACTTCCTCGTAGCATTTGGTTTTCAGCCACGCTTCGGTGTCGCCTGACCGATAAACGCTGTCAGGCCGCTTCGACACCATGCCCTCCAGGCCCATGCGATCAACCGCGGCGTAGAAGTCGGCCCCGCCGCCATGCACATGGTGACTGTACTGGATCACGCCCTTGGCAGGCCCGACGAGTTCGAGCAGCTTTTCCCGACGTTCCAGCAGAGGTGCTGGGCGCAAGTTGACCCCGTCCAGGTGCAACAGATCGAAGGCGACGAAGATGATCCGATCCGGCGCCCATCGCATTGCGGACCGCAGCGAATGGAAATCCGACACGCCCTTCCCATTGAGGACGATTGCCTCGCCGTCGATGATTGCCGACTTGGGAGAAAGGGTTGCCGCCGCCTCGACAATCGTCTTGTACGTCGATGACCAGTCATAGCCTCTTCGCGTGATCGCTCGGGCCGTGCCGTCTCGATTATGATTTGCGTCCGGTAGCCATCGTACTTGATTTCGTGAATCCAGTTGTCCCCTGTCGGCGGCACCTCGACAAGCGTGGGGAACATTGGCCGGATGAACTTCAGACGCATGAACTGACCCGCAAGACTGCGTTTCAATTTAGCATGCGCTAAAATGGTTCCGGAACATTTTAGACGAATTGACTGTTTGACAGCCATGACGAGGCCGTCCGACGTGGACCATCCATTCCCGGCAAGGAGCACGGCGGCGAACCAGCCGATGAGGACGACAACTTCTATACCTGCCCGACGTGCGGACAGCAGGTCGACATGCGCGACTTGCGGCAGGTGATTTGGCACGAGCAGCCAAAGCAAGCCGCTCCTGTTGCTGGTAGATTAGCCGCGCCAGCACATCGGCAGCAGCACCCCTCTCAAAATTGGCGGAACATAATTTAGACCCGTCAGTTGGGAGAACTCATGGGAGGCGCGCGATGTTGCAACGTGAAATCTCCATTGTCTCGGACAGGTCGAAATTGGTGGCGGACTATTCTCTGATCGCCGCCGATATAGCCCAGCGTCTATCTTTGCACGCTTGCAATGACAACGCTTCCGCCAACGTCCCGTGGGCACCGAAACATTCCGAGGCCCCGACTTCGCCGGCCTCGCACACCCGCCGAGTATTCCTCGACCGATCGTGCTTTAGCCACGATCTATGCGTCGACGGTGGTGGGGATAACGCTGATTCTGGCGTCGGCAGTTTGAGTTACGCGACCTGATGCCGCTCTCCCAGAAACTATCTTCGGTTGAGATGACACTCAAATGCCCCGGATGTGGAAACGAGTTCACCAAGCCAGGGCGTTGGTTCATCGTTGCCGCCCACTATCGGTGCGAAGGTTGCCAGCGTTTACACCGCCTTCCTTATTCAGAAAAGGTGGAACTGTTCGAAAGATACGCCCAAGGGTGTGAAGACGGGCT
>NZ_RZPW01000951.1:0-2035 GCF_003998455.1 Mesorhizobium sp. M7A.F.Ca.CA.001.08.2.1
GCCTAGTGCCGTACCATAGCATCCCTGGAATCCGACAGCCGTCCCCGAATTAGCGGTAGCTACCTTCCACTTTTGACGGAGTGGAGCCATGGCTGTCACATCACTACGATCCTTCTCTCGGACCCGAACGGTCTCCGAGGCATTTGGGCGGGCTGGTAAGGGTTAGGTGCGGTCGGGTGGAGGCCAGTCCAAATAGGCTGTGCCATGACCACCGTCTAAAGGGGTAACGAGAGCCCGCGCTCAACCGTATGGGCAAATTGCGCGAAGTGTGTGCAGTCCCCACTATCCCGGATCTCGAAATCGGGCAGGGAGGCTTGTTGCCGTGTCGTTTCGTCTCGCAATCGTTGCAGCCTGCCTGCTGGCAACAGCCGCGCCTGCATCAGCCGATTTCCTCTGGGGCATCAATGGCCATCCAATAGTCTCCTATCCGGGCATTCCGGTGGAAAGGCAACTCGACTTCATCAAGGATCTCGGCCTGAAATCGTACCGCGTCAACGTTTCAGGCGTGGACAACGCGGATATGCTCTCCAACCTCGTCGACGCCGGGAAGGCGAGAGGGATCGAGATCCTGCCCGTCATCACGCCTGCGGTCGCCGATCTGGACAAGGATAGTCCGGAAGAGCTCTACGCGAGCACCCGGAAACTGGCGGTCACCCTTGCTACCAGGTTCAAGAACGACATCCGTGTTTGGGAACTCGGCAACGAGATGGAAAACTATGCCATCATCAAGCCCTGTGAGAAACGCGACGATGGTTCGCAATATCCATGTGCATGGGGACCTGCGGGCGGAACAGGACCGCTCGATTACTACGGCCCGCGATGGGTAAAGGTGAGCGCTGTCTTGAAGGGCCTGTCCGACGGCATGACAGAGGTCGATCCGAGCATAAGGAAGGCGATGGGCACCGCCGGTTGGGGCCACACCGGAGCGTTCGTGCGGATGAAGCAGGACGGGATCGCCTGGGATATTTCTGTGTGGCACATGTACGGCGATGACCCGGAATGGGCGTTCCGTGAAATCTCGAGATACGGCAAGCCGATCTGGGTCACCGAATTCAACAATCCTTATGGAAGTCAGCGCAGCGAGCGCCAGCAGGCTGACGGCATCAAGCAGACGATGACGCGGCTTAGCGAACTCAAGGACAAATATAAGGTGGAGGCCGCGCACATCTACGAACTGCTCGATGAGGCCTACTGGGCCCCCGGCTTCGAAGCCAATATGGGATTGGTGAGGCTCGTGGCTCTCTCAGATGGCAAATGGCGGACCGGCGAGCCTAAGCCTGCCTACAAAACGGTACGGGACTTCACCCGCGGCCCCCTGCCGATACCCAAGCCCCATCGGGACTGCGACCCCGAGGCCGCGGCTGCGGACCAGTCCCTACCGGCGCGGCAGGCAAGTTTCGTCTACTGCCTCATTCTTGGCCGCAAGGGCGACACGGCCAGCGTCAATCAGTGGTCGGCGGCACTTGAAGACGGAGCGACCAAACTCCCCGACATGATCATGGAAATGATGCGCTCGCACGAATTCGAAACCAGATATGCCACGATCGGCCTGACAGACCGCGCCTATGTCGGGTTTCTATATCTGTTGCTTCTGAACCGGTCCGCGGACGGCAACGGGCTTGAAACCTATACCTATCAACTGCGTCAAGGCTCAATGACGCGTGAGGCCGTGGCCTTCGGAATCGCCACGTCGGCGGAGTTCAACACCGGACACGCCGCGATGCGCGAAACATCCGCGGTCGCGGGGCCTGGCTGAAATCGAACCAACAAGCGCTAATTGAGTCTCGGATCGGGAATGCTGATGACGAGGCCGATGGAAGCATCAGCGACGGTGATCAGAAGAAAATCCTCCGAAAGGATTAGGCTCGGACCACCCGAAAGGTGCACTGGCGGCAAAGGCTTCGTCCAACAGGGCATCCTGATCGCCTATTGGCGTTCTCCCTCACTGTTTTCAGCCCAAGTAGCCTTCTGGCGATCACTATCGGCTTGAGAGGTGCGCGATGAAAGTCATGGTAACCGGCCATCAAGGCTATAT
>NZ_RZPW01000952.1:0-2028 GCF_003998455.1 Mesorhizobium sp. M7A.F.Ca.CA.001.08.2.1
TCCGGGGGAAGAACCAGA
Organism: Mesorhizobium sp. M7A.F.Ca.CA.001.08.2.1; assembly: GCF_003998455.1. Classification (NCBI taxonomy): domain Bacteria; kingdom Pseudomonadati; phylum Pseudomonadota; class Alphaproteobacteria; order Hyphomicrobiales; family Phyllobacteriaceae; genus Mesorhizobium; species Mesorhizobium sp. M7A.F.Ca.CA.001.08.2.1. Next base: position 19 of record NZ_RZPW01000952.1, read on the forward strand.
ATGCAGCCGGCAGCTGTCCCGACCGAACGCACCGACATCGCAGCCACTGTTGTCGCGACAATGCGCCAGTTGGGCGTGCTCGGCCTGCCGCGCAATTACGAGATCTTCTATGAGGCCCTGAGCGGCACCAATCGCGAACTCAGCCTGGCCGTCGTTTCGCTGAGCAGCCGGCCGACACAGGATGAACTGGATCAGATCGGGCGCACTTTCTTTGCCCACAACCATGGTCCTGGCATCGTCGAGCATGCCCGAGACGTCATTGCCAGGGAGCTCGAGGAGGTTGCTTCACTGCTGCGGAGCGAGCGCAGCCATATCGAGAAATACGGCAGGATCCTCGATGAGACATCGAGCGGCCTCAACGGCCGCAGCCTCCTCTCCCAGCATCTTTTGCACAAGATCGCCAACGCCATGGCGGTCGCCACCAATTCGACGATCGATCACGGCCGGCAGGTGGCCTCGACGCTCAGCGACAAGACGGCCGAACTCGAGACCGTCAAATCGAAGCTCGAGGAATACAAACGGTTGGCCGACACCGATCCCTTGACCCACATCTGGAATCGCCGCGCCTTCGACAAGGAAATCACCAGGATCTACAACAGCAACAGGGGTATCCTGTTCAACGCCCTGGTCCTTGCCGACATCGACCGCTTCAAGGACATCAACGACCGCTTCGGCCACCCGGTCGGCGACAAGATCATCCAGAGCATCGCCGATATCTTCCAGACCAGCATTCGCGGCGACATGTTCGTTGCTCGCACCGGCGGCGAGGAGTTCGCGCTGATCGTCGAGGGCGCCAGCGAGGACGCCACCTATGACGTTGCAGAGCGTATTCGTGCCCTGATCGAGCAGACGCCGTTCACCAGCAGCCAGACGGGCACGAATTACGGCACCGTCACCGTCTCGATGGGTATCTGCATGGCGTCCGAAGCCGAAGGACCCGAAGATCTCTACACCAAGGCCGACCGGGCGCTCTATCGCTCGAAGGTCAGCGGCCGCAACCGCGTCACCAGGCACTCGACGATGGCTGGCCGAGCAGGCAAGAGCTGGCTGCTCTACAAGAAGGATTGAGACTCCCGTTTGCAGATTGTTTTGCGTCCCGCCCCTTTCCATATGAATTTTTGTGGCCTATATTTTCCACAGAAACAGGAAGGCGTCGTAATGCAATCTCAAACCGCTGCCAAGACAGCCGAGAATGCAGTCCTGACCAAGGCAACGGTGCGCGCGGCCGATCTGCTGGACATCACCGCCAGAATGCTGGCCTCGGTGATCGGAGTTTCGGAGGCCACGGTTTCGCGCATGCGCAGGAACGAATTCGTGCTCGAGCGCGGCACCAAGCCATTCGAGCTTGCCGTGTTGTTCGTCAGGCTGTTCCGCTCGCTCGACGCCATTGTCGGCGGCGACGCGGTCGTCGCCCGGGCATGGCTGAAGAACGCCAACACGGCGTTCGACGCTGCTCCGCTTGAAAAGATCCTCACCATCACCGGGCTCGTCGATGTCATTGCCTATCTGGACTCCCGACGCGCTCTCGTCTGAGACCGTCGGCATCGACAGCAAGTACTGGCGCATGGTCGAAGCGCAGCACCATGTCTCGACGCTGAAAATCGTCGACACGCTCGACGAACAGGCGATGCTGGAAGACCTGATCGAGGAAACTAAGCCGCAGATCCCAATTGAATGCCGCCATCTCCACTATCTCCTGGCGACGCCCTTCCGCTACGGCTCGGTCTATCCGCACGGTTCGCGCTTCCGCCGTGCCGGCAGGACCAAGGGCGTCTACTATGCGGCCGAGACCATGATGACCGCGGTGGCCGAAATGGCCTTCTACCGGCTGCTGTTCTTTGCCGAGTCGCCCAAAACACCCTGGCCAAGCGACGCCGCCGAATACACGGCCTTTGCGGCCGCGATCAAATGCGCCAAGGTGATCGATCTCACCCGGCCGCCGCTCGATCGTAACGCAACGGCATGGACGCATCCGACCGACTATGCCGCTTGCCAGGCCATTGCCGATAC
>NZ_RZPW01000953.1:0-2025 GCF_003998455.1 Mesorhizobium sp. M7A.F.Ca.CA.001.08.2.1
GTTCGACAGCGAGCCATTGTGCACCAGGCACTGGTCGGCGCCGGTCGAGAACGGATGCGCGCCCATCGTCGTCACCGCCGATTCCGTCGCCATGCGGGTATGGCCGATGCCATGTGTGCCGGTCATCTTGCAGACATCGAAGCGATCGACGACTGCCTCGGGCAGGCCGACTTCCTTGTAGATCTCGACCACGTCGCCGGCGCCCATGATGCGGATGTCGGGGCGCAGCGCCTGGATGGTTTCGCGCGCTTCATCGATCTTGGCAGGCGTGGTCCTGACGACTGCATGGGTGGATTTCACCCCGATCGTCACCGGCGTGCCGATGGCCTTAGCGAGCTCCGCCTCGAGGCCGCGGAAATCGCGGTCGGGCTTGGCCGACTGGATGGTGATCTTGGCCTCATTCTTGGACGGCGCGCCATAGATGGCGATGCCGGCGCTATCGGGACCGCGATCGCTGAGCGAAATCAGCATCTGCGACAGCATCGCGCCAAGCTGGGGTTCCAGCGACTTGTCCTTCAAAAACAGTCCGACAATTCCACACATGTCAGCCTCCCGACGTTTTGTAGCTAAGAGATCGTTTGCACTCTGAAATGATGTATCGAATGAGGTCCGCAAATTCAATCGTATGAAAAAAATATTCCTCTAATTACCTATGCGTCTCAATGCTGCTCTGCCCACTATCGTTGCCTTGCCGGGCGTTGTGAACCCATTTGGCGGTGCGGATGCGGGCGAGCTTGTAGGCGTCCAGGATCGATAAAGCATAGATCAGGAAGCCGCCGGCGTGACGGCCGACGAAGCTGGCATCGGGCGGCGCGATCTTGGCCGTCACCCATGCCAGGATCACCATGAAGAAAAGGAATTGAAGGCCGCGCACCGGCACGCCCAGAATGACGTGCCCGCTTCCCGGCAGCACGATTGCGGCGCCGAGAACCAGATAGGGATTGGTGGGTGCAGTGGCGGAACTGGTCATGCGGCCTGCCGTTCGCTTTTGTTGATCGCGTCGCGAAGCGCCGACACCGACATCAGCAGCCTTTCGATCAGCGCGGGATCGAGTGCGGCGTCGCCGAATTCGGCCTGCCGGAAAACGCCATAGCGCGCCCGCTCGGCTTCGGCCAGAAGCCAGACGATGCGTATACCCTTGGGCGTGATCAGCAGTTCCTTGGCGCGCCCTTCGGAAAAGATCTCGATATGGCTGGCGATCAGGCCTTGCGGAAAGCGCGCCGCCCTGCGGTCGGTGCGCAGCACCGACTCGGCGGGAAATCCCGGAGCCTTGGGCAGCGTATGCTCGAGATGATCGAAATTGGAGAAGGTCGTCGGCGAGCCCGGCCGCATCATCATGTCGAAGGTGGCTGGTACCGCGACCTCTTCGGTGATCGAAACACTGAGCCAGCGCGCCGGCAGTTTGCGCGTCGCCAGCGTATCGACGATGGTGCGCACCTGGACACGTTTGCTGTTCCAGGATCCTTCCCAGGTGATGACGCCGGCGGTGCCATCCGAAACATTGGCAGCATCGGCGATGATTGTGCGGATGCGGTCCTGCTCGACGGCGAGCGCCATCGATGCCCTGCTGCGGCTGGCACGCGCTTGCCAGGCAAGGTGGAGAACGACAACCAGGACAATGGCCCCGGCCAGCAGTGCTGATGTCAGATCGGACATTTTCTCATGCCAGGCCCGCCCGGGATCCGGACGGGCCTACTCCCATCAATAACCCTGCGGCTTTGGCCACGGCATGGTGAACTGGTCGCCGCGCCGCACGAATTTGTAACGGTAGAAGTGGAACCACAGCGAGATCAGGAAGTAGAAGGCGACCATGGCGATCAGCTGCGAGCCGAAGCCGAGGAAGATGGCGAAGAAGGTCACCACGCACAGGCAGAACAGCACCATGGCCGGGATCGGATGGAAGGGGTGGGTGTAGCCTCGGCGGATCGAGCCCAACGGCCACTTCTTGCGGAACATGATGATGTTGATGCTCATGAACGTGTATTGCAGCACCCCCGACAGGATCGAAAAGGTGATCGCCTGGTT
>NZ_RZPW01000954.1:0-2024 GCF_003998455.1 Mesorhizobium sp. M7A.F.Ca.CA.001.08.2.1
TCGTTATTCTGCGGCGATCGCGTGCTTGGGCTGAACGGCCGCAGAATAGTCATTCATAAGATTCTTGGCTATTTCGCCGACCTCGAATCGGTAAGGCCCGATCTCCGAAACCGGCGTCACTTCCGCTGCCGTCCCGGTCAGGAAGCACTGCTCGAAGCTTTCCAGCTCTTCCGGCAGGATGGCGCGTTCAATTACCTCCAGGCCGCGATCCTTGGCCAACCCGATGACCGTGCGGCGGGTGATGCCGTCGAGGAAGCAGTCGGGCTTGGGTGTGTGGATCTTGCCGTCCTTGACGAAGAAGATGTTGGCTCCGGTCGCTTCGGCGACCTGGCCACGCCAGTCGAGCATCATGGCGTCGGCATAGCCCTTGGCCTCGGCGGCGTGCTTGGACATGGTGCAGATCATGTAGAGCCCGGCGGCCTTCGACTTGGAAGGCGCGGTGCGCGGGTCGGGCCGGCGCCATTCCGCCACATCGAGACGGATGCCTTTCAGCTTCTGCGCAGGATCGAAATAGCTTGGCCATTGCCAGATGGCGATGGCGCAGTTGATGCGGTTGTTCTGCGCCGAGACGCCCATCTGCTCACTGCCGCGCCAGGCGATCGGCCGGACATAGGCGTCCTGGAAACCCTGCTTCTTGAGAAGCGTGGAAGAGGCGTCGTTGAGCTCGGCCACCGAATACGGGATCTTGAAACCGAGCAGGCGTGCCGATTCATGCAGGCGCTCGGTGTGTTCGTTGAGCTTGAAGATCTCGCCGCCATAGGCGCGCTCTCCCTCGAAAACAGCGCTGGCGTAATGCAGCCCGTGCGTCAGCACATGGATCTTGGCGTCACCCCATTGGACGAATTCGCCGTTCATCCAGATGAAGCCATCGAGTTGATCGAAGGGAACGGATGCCATGGTAACCTCCCACGGGCGGCAGCCCGGATAGTTGTATCGTTGTGTGTTTCGTGTCGGCCGCCCAAAGCGGCTTTTATGGTGGAGCGTAGGCGGATAATTGCGCTCTGGCAAACTTAGGAAATTCCGGAAAAACCGGCTTCCCTTGCCTTTTCGTTCGCAATCCGCCCAAAAGCTTGTCAAAAATTACCATTGCAGGGAAATTACGTCAATAGTACTGACATAATCTCTCTTTCCCACGGAGAAATAATGACGGATCGAAGCCCAGCCGCCGGAAAACCGATCAGGACCGCAATGTCGGTCGAGGACGGCATCGACTTCGCCATCATCGAGCTGCTCTTCTTTGCCTATCGCGACTTCACCTCCGATCCGGACCAGATCCTGGCCGATTACGGCTTCGGCCGGGCCCACCACCGGGTGCTGCATTTCGTCAACCGCAGGCCGGGCCTGACGGTCGCCGAACTGCTCGACGTGCTGAAGATCACCAAGCAGAGCCTGGCCCGTGTGCTCAAGCAACTGATCGACACCGACCATATCGTGCAGTTGCAAGGTCCGCGCGACCGCCGCCAGCGCGAACTTTATCCGACAGCCAAGGGCCGTGCGCTGGCGCTGGCGCTGGCGCGGCCACAGTCGCGCCGCATCCATGCTGCATTGGGGGATTCCGGAGTAACCGAACGGACCTTGGTGGAACGGTTCCTCGAAGCGATGGTCAATCCGGAACTGAGGGCGCAGATCGACGTTGGGTCCGCAAAAATGTCAGGGAAAAGCCATGGAGAGCACTGAACGGGTCGATCACGCGGCCGCGCCGGACGACGACGCGCCGCATCTGCTTGTCGTCGACGACGACACCCGCATCCGCAATCTTCTCAAGCAGTATCTGACCGAAAATGGCTTTCGCGTCACCGTTGCCGGCAATGCCGGCGAAGCCAGGCGCAAGCTTGCCGGCCTCGACTTCGACCTTCTGGTGCTGGACGTCATGATGCCCGGCGAGACGGGCGTCGACCTGACCAAGTCGCTGCGGGCCGAAAAGAACGTACCGATCCTGATGCTCACAGCGCTGTCGGAGACCGACAGCCGCATCTCAGGGCTGGAGGCTGGCGCCGACGACTATCTGCCAAAGCCGTTCGATC
>NZ_RZPW01000955.1:0-2022 GCF_003998455.1 Mesorhizobium sp. M7A.F.Ca.CA.001.08.2.1
TCACGAGCGATCTCCGGCAACGCCTCGAACTTTTCGACAGTGACAGAAAGCCGGCCGCGCTCCAGCCGCTCCACAATCGGGGCGATCAGCTCCTGGCCGCGCCGCGCCTTTGGATTGAGGAGCAGCAATGCGCGCCTTTTGGCCAGTTTGCTCATTCAAAGATCGATCCGATGGTTCATAACGCATGCACACAAGGCGGCTGTTCATTCGACCGCAGCCGACGTTTTTGGCTCTCCGGACCTACCTCCACCGCGGTTGCGAACGGCGCAATTTTTTGACCTCCAGCGGCCCCTGGATCGCTATCCGAGTTCGTGGCCGTCACGCCGTGCACAACCGTCCTGGCAATTTCGCACAGGTTCTGGTGGTGCGTGAGATAGACCACTTGGCCAGCACATGCCATTCCCAACAAGCTGAAACCTCCTCGGAGAGGACATGGTCGAAGGAATGATCATCGGCGCGCCTATTTATCGCGGAAGAGGTTGAAGCGCGGTCGATCGCATCGCGGATATATCCGGGGCGGATTTGCAGTCCGTCCTTCAGCGCGCCGCTTTGATGCTCCGGAACGTCGCCGGCGTCCCGCTGGAGCCTGAGACAGAAGATGCGCTCAAGCCCATTGCCGGAGAGATTTAAATCGGCAGCGCCAGATCGGCCTGGCTCTGTAAAATCTGGGAGCCGGTCGCGATTGGCCGGAACCAAACAGAACAGCCGTAATTATCAGCCGAGGGAAGCAACCGCATAGGAAGCGGAACGATGGCTGAAATTCTTGAAACTTGGCAGTTCAAGGTTGCGCTTCAAACGTGCTGAGAAATCGTTGAGGCGCGCAAAGGAAGAAACGGACAGGAAAAATGGCGTGGTGAATATCGCCCTGTGCTGCAGGGTCCGGGCAGCTCAACAGCGCGTGACGGAGGCCTCGGGAGCGCCAGACCAATATCTATACGCGGGCGGCCTCCAAATCACCCCCGAATGGACATGAAATGGCGAGGAGTTGCCGTCATGACAATACTGTTTGAGCCGCTGGACTCGGATTACCATAAGCGCAGCGTGCTTTACCACGCCACGCGGTTGTCGATGCTCCACGATCGAATGCTGATGCGTTTCGACAAGGTAGACGAAGCGGCCGATAAGGTTGAAGCCGCAGCGGCCGTGCTGGTCGATATCACCCACGGCTCTGCCCTCGACGCGTTCCAGAACTCGGTGTTGCGGAATTCGTCGGCAGATTTCCTTCAGATGGAAACGGGTCAGACCCTCGGCCTCTGATCTGCGAGGAATGGCCGCAAGCGTTCGGCGGCTAGGGGGAAGGTCCCGCATCCGCGCCCGATGGGCAGGGCTCTCGCGGGTGTCCCGCCAAACTTGCGATTCGGGTCCAAGGTTCCGCTCAGAAGCCTGCCACGTTCGGCAGCATTCTCGTTGGTGCGCGCTCTTCGCCCAACCGGCCCCAGTCGCCCCACTTCACGCTCAAGCCAGCTTCGCCTGACGGACGCGTCCTGCCCCTCGGGCATTTACGTTTTGATAACCCTCCTGAGTTTGAAGACAAAACCTATCGGCTCCTTTTGCCTTGCATCGTGTTAGGGCTTGGAACAAACCAACGGAGCTGCAAGCAAAATGGCCGCCGTAACCAATGCCAAGGGCGTTCCGCTCCCCTATAGTGGGTCCTCCGCAAGGTGGTACTCGGCGACGAATTCGAGCCCGGCCCTCTACGGCAGCATCTACAACGATTCGCTGTATGGCGACGGCAGCGTCAGCGTTACGATGTATGGCGGCCAGGGCGACGATATCTACTACCTGTACTCCGCGAAAAACAAAGCGGCGGAGCTGCCCAACGAGGGCATCGATACGATCTCGACCTGGATGAGCTACAGGCTGCCGGCGAATTTTGAGAATCTGACGGTCACCGGCGATAAACAATATGCCTTCGGAAACGCATTGAACAATATCGTCGTCGGCGGTTCCGGCCAGCAGACGCTCGACGGCTTGAAGGGCGACGAAGTTCTCAAGGGTGGCACCGGCGCTGACATTTTCGTC
>NZ_RZPW01000956.1:0-2002 GCF_003998455.1 Mesorhizobium sp. M7A.F.Ca.CA.001.08.2.1
GGATTGGAGGCGGCGGGCACGTAGGCGCCGGACACCTGGCCGCGCCGGTCGATATGGGCGCCGCCTACGGCCAGTATTTTCGCGGATTTCAGCATGCCGGCGATATGACCTTTGTTATTCCAGCCGCACAAGCGCTAGGCTGTGCGACCGAGCTTCGCATGCAAGGCGGCGATTCGGCAGGTCGAAACAACCGAGCCGTCTGGCCCAACGTGCGGTGCATTCCTGATCGAATCCTTGGACAAAAAAAGAACAAATCCGGATAATGCTTGTTTTTCAGATATTTGATCCCTCTTGCCAAATGAGAACAAAAAAGGTACAAATAGGCAGGGATTACGGATTGTCCGGCCTTCATTGACGACCAAGGGGTGATGTATCATGGCTCAGAATTCTTTGCGGCTGGTAGAGGACAAGGCAGTGGACAAATCAAAGGCTCTGGATGCGGCGCTGTCGCAGATCGAGCGGGCTTTCGGCAAGGGCTCGATCATGCGGCTCGGCGCCAACGAGCAGGTCGTCGAGATCGAAACGGTGCCGACCGGCTCGCTTGGCCTCGACATCGCGCTTGGCGTCGGTGGCCTGCCGCGCGGCCGCATCATCGAGATCTACGGGCCGGAAAGCTCGGGCAAGACGACGCTGGCCCTGCACACCGTGGCCGAAGCCCAGAAGAAGGGCGGCATCTGCGCCTTCGTCGATGCCGAGCACGCGCTTGACCCGGTCTATGCCCGCAAGCTTGGCGTCGATCTCGAAAACCTGCTGATTTCGCAGCCCGACACCGGTGAGCAGGCGCTGGAAATCTGCGACACGCTGGTGCGCTCCGGCGCCATCGACGTGCTGGTGGTCGATTCGGTCGCGGCGCTGACGCCACGTGCCGAAATCGAAGGCGAGATGGGTGATTCGCTGCCCGGCCTGCAGGCCCGCCTGATGAGCCAGGCGCTGCGCAAGCTGACCGCCTCGATCTCGCGCTCCAACACCATGGTCATCTTCATCAACCAGATCCGCATGAAGATCGGCGTCATGTTCGGTTCGCCCGAGACGACGACCGGCGGCAACGCGCTGAAATTCTACGCATCGGTGCGCCTCGACATCCGCCGCATCGGCTCGGTCAAGGACCGCGACGAAGTCGTCGGCAACCAGACCCGCGTCAAGGTGGTCAAGAACAAGCTGGCGCCGCCCTTCAAGGTGGTCGAGTTCGACATCATGTATGGTGAAGGCGTGTCCAAGACCGGCGAACTGGTCGATCTCGGCGTCAAGGCCGGCGTGGTCGAGAAGTCGGGCGCCTGGTTCTCCTACAATTCGCAGCGTCTCGGCCAAGGCCGCGAGAATGCCAAACTGTTCCTGCGCGACAATCCCGACACCGCACGCGAGATCGAGCTGGCGCTCCGACAGAATGCCGGGCTGATCGCCGAAAAGTTCCTTGAGAATGGCGGCTCCGAAGGTGGCGACGACGGGTTCGAGGAGGAATCCGGCGCGATGTGACAACTCGCGAGGTCGGCCGGAGTTCGGCCATAATCGCATTCTATTATCTCGGGCTTAAGTAATCGAGTTCCGCGTTAATGCGTTTTGAAACCGCCGGCCCAGTGCCGGCGGTTTTGCGTTTCGGCGGCGAAAACAGGCCGGTTCGAACGGCCGGCAAAGGCCGTGGATTGGACCAATTCCGTGTTTCTGGACAGGGTGAAGCGCGGCGGCTAAAAGGCCAAGTCCTAATCTTCTAAAACGCAGAGCCCATTTCCGCCGGTTTGCCGGCGGCCCTTCCGAAAAGGCAGCATTCATGAGTGGCGTGAACGAAATCCGGTCGACATTTCTCGACTACTTCCGCAAGGAGGGTCACGAGATCGTCGCGTCGAGTCCGCTGGTGCCGCGCAACGACCCGACGCTGATGTTCACCAACGCCGGCATGGTACAGTTCAAGAACGTCTTCACCGGCCTGGAGAAGCGGCCCTATTCGCGCGCCTCGACCGCCCAGAAGAGCGTTCGCGCCGGCGGCAAGCACAACGATCTCGACAAT
>NZ_RZPW01000957.1:0-2001 GCF_003998455.1 Mesorhizobium sp. M7A.F.Ca.CA.001.08.2.1
GTAGTGACGCGCGGTTTCGCCTTCCGGGCGCTCGATCTTCACGACGCGTGCGCCGGCATCGGCAAGGCGGACCGTGCAGAGCGGAGCGGCGACGGCCTGCTCGATCGAAACGACAAACAGGCCCTCCAGTGGGCGGGCGCCGTCAGACATTGCGCTGCACCCCCGAGCGCGCCAGCACGCCAGGCTTCAGCCGCTCGTTTTTGCCGTAATCCTCGGCAGCGTGGAAGAAAAGCCGCGGCGTGCCGTCGATGTCCTCAAGCCTCTTGCTATAGGCTTCCAGATAGGCCTTGCGGCCCTCGTTGCCGACGCGGCCCGGCATATAGGCGACGAAGGGCGGCAGCACGTCGAAACCGGAATAGCGCAGCAGACCATTGTGGATCGGCCACAGCACCGTGAGGATGTCGCCGTCGATGCCGTCGGGCGCGTAGGTGTCGGCCGACGTGCCCGTGGTGGCGGCCACCATGGCGAGCTTTCCCCTGAACATGCCGGTGTCGTATTTACGGCCCGGCAGATAGGCGAAGCCGCGCGCGAAGACACGATCGGCCCAACCCTTGAGCATTGCGGGCATTCCGAACCACCAGACCGGGAATTGGAACAGCACGAAATCCGCCAGCTTCACCTTTTCGACCTCGGCGTTTATGTCGGCCGAGAGTGCGCCGGCCTCGTAGGCGGCGGTCTGTTCGCGCGGCAGGCTGAAGAAGTCCGGATCGTTACGCTCGCCCGATATGTCGCCCGGCCCTGCGACAGGATTGAAGCCCATCGCATAGAGGTCGCTGACAACCACATCGTGGCCTGCGCGGGTCAAGGTTTCCACAGCCAGATCCTTCATGGCGCCGTTGAAGGATCTTGCTTCCGGATGTGCATAGACGATGAGGACGTTCACGGACGACTCCTAAAGCATTTTGCAGCCGAGCGGAATCGCTTGGCGTCGCAGAAATGCGGCTAAAACAAACGGCTAGAGCGGGATGCGAGGTTCAATTCAAATGCATCCCGCTCTAGTAGGAACGCGGCAGTCCAAGCACGTGCTCGGAAAGGTATGACAGGATGAGGTTGGTCGAGATCGGCGCGACCTGATAGAGGCGCGTCTCGCGGAACTTGCGCTCCACATCGTACTCTTCCGCGAAACCGAACCCACCATGCGTTTGGATGCAGACATTGGCGGCTTCGTTCGAAGCGTCGGCCGCCAGCATCTTGGCCATGTTGGCTTCAGCACCGGGGTTCTTGCCGGCCTCGTAGAGGCTCAGCGCCTCGCGCACCATCAATTCGGCCGCGCGCATGTTGGCGTAGGCCCTTGCAATCGGAAACTGGATGCCCTGGTTCTGGCCGATCGCCCGGCCAAACACATGCCGCTCCTTTGCGTAGGTGCTGGCCTTTTCGATGAACCATTTCGCATCGCCGATGCACTCGGCTGATATCAGGATACGCTCGGCGTTCATGCCCGAGAGGATGTAGCGGAATCCCTTTCCCTCTTCGCCGATCAGGTTTTCGGCCGGCACGCGCAGATCGTCGAAGAACACTTCGGTGGTGGCATGGTTCATCATGGTGCGGATCGGCCGGATGGTGAGGCCGTTGCCAACGGCTTCGCGCATGTCGACGATGAGCACTGAAAGGCCGTCAGTCTTCTTCATGCCGTCCGTGAGCGGCGTGGTCCGCGCCAGCAGCAGCATCAGATCCGAATGCTCGGCACGGCTGGTCCAGATCTTCTGGCCCTTGACCACGAAATGATCGCCGTCGAGGCGAGCAGTGGTCTTGAGCGCGCCGGTGTCGGTGCCGCTGCTCGGTTCCGTGACGCCGAATGCCTGCAGGCGCAATTCTCCCGCGGCGATCTTCGGCAGGTATCGCTGCTTCTGGGCTTCCGAGCCGTGGCGAAGAAGCGTGCCCATCGTGTACATCTGGGCATGGCAGGCGCCGCCATTGCAGCCGGCGCGCTGGATTTCCTCCAGCACGGCAGCGGCGGCCGCAAGCGGCAGGCCCGAGCCACCCTATTCCTCCGGGATCAGG
>NZ_RZPW01000958.1:0-2001 GCF_003998455.1 Mesorhizobium sp. M7A.F.Ca.CA.001.08.2.1
GGGCGACGACGTTCTCAAGGGTGGCTCCGGCGCTGACATTTTCGTCGTCAAACCAGGCAATGGCAGCGACCTTATTCTCGACTTCGGCGCCGACGACACCGTGCGCGTCGGAGGCTACGGCTTCCTCTCTTTCGACCAGGTGCACGCCAACATGGTGCAGTCGGGATCGAACGTCCGACTTACCCTGTCGCCAACCGAGTTTCTCGTCTTCGAGAACAAGACCATCGACCAGTTCAGCGCCAACCAGTTCGATCTCGCCCTGGACAAGTCGCATCTGACGCTCACCTTCTCGGACGAGTTCAATACGTTGAACCTGCACAGCGGTTCTAGCGGGACCTGGGATACGAACTTCTGGTGGGGTGCTCCGAACGGCAGCTCGCTCACCACCAACAGCGAGCTTCAGTGGTATATCGACACCAGCTACGCCCCCACGAGTTCGGTCAACCCGTTCAGCGTACAGGACGGTGTTCTCACCATTACGGCCGCCCGGGCTCCCGATGCGATCAAGCCCTACATAAACAACTATGATTACACGTCAGGTCTGCTGACGACCTACCATTCCTTCGCACAGACCTACGGCTATTTCGAAATTCGAGCCGACATGCCCGAAAAGCAGGGTGCATGGCCGGCCTTCTGGCTTCTTCCGGCGGATGGCTCCTGGCCGCCGGAACTGGACGCAGTGGAGATGATCGGCCAGGATCCCAACAAGCTCACCCTGACCAGCCACTCGAGCGCGACGGGGTCGCATACAAAAGTGACCTCGACCGTATACGCAGCGGATACCGCAGGGTTCCACAAATATGGGGTGCTTTGGACCCCAAGCGAACTGGTCTGGTATTTCGACGATGTCGAAGTTGCCCGCGCACCAACGCCTGCCGACATGCACAAGCCAATGTATATGCTGGTCGACCAGGCTGTCGGCGGCATGGCGGGAGCGCCCGCCGACGGGCTTGCCACCCCTTCTGAAATGCACGTCGACTATGTTCATGCCTACGCGCTGAATGAATGGTTCATCTAGGTGCCATGCTGGAAGATGGAGTGAAACCGACATCCTTCACCAACTGGTCTCGAACGCGTTCATTGCCGCTTGCCGCCGCACTAGGCCCGAGGTGAAGGACGATGTCTCACTCCCGCCCTTCTGAGCCGCCGCGAACAACGCTCACGGCCGTATTGGCTTCCTTTCGGCGGGCATTCGCCGGCATCGCCTTGATGAGCGGGGTCGTCAATGTCCTGGCGCTGACCGGCTCGTTCTTCATGCTGCAGGTCTACGATCGCGTCATCCCCGGCCGCAGCGTGCCGACGCTTGTCGGCCTTTGCGTGTTTGCGGGCACGCTGTTCCTCTTCCAGGGCGTTCTTGAGCTGATCCGATCGCGGCTGCTGGTGCGTATCGGCATGGCGCTCGATGCGCGGCTCAGCGGGCAGGTCTACACCGCACTGATGCGTCTGCCGTTGCGCACGAAGCTTCCCGGCGATGGCTTGCAGTCATTGCGGGACCTCGATCAGGTCCGATCGTTCCTGTCGAGCGCTGGGCCGACCGCGCTGTTCGACCTGCCCTGGATGCCGCTTTATCTCGCAATCTGTTTCCTGTTCCATTTCTGGATCGGCATGACCGCGCTCTTGGGCGCCATCATTCTGTTTGCCCTGACCTTACTGGCGGAACTACGCACGAGGGAGACGGCGAAACGTGCTAACAGCCAGGCCGCTTCGCGCAACACGCTGGCGGAAGCGACACGCCGCAACGTCGAGGTGCTTCAGGCAATGGGTTTTGGCCCACGCATTGCCGATCGCTGGTCTGCCGTCAACGACGACTATCTCAAGACGAATGCCAAGGCGAGCGATTTGGCGGGGACGCTCGGAACGATTTCGAAAGTCGTGCGCATGATGCTTCAATCCGGCATCCTGGCGATCGGCGCCTGGCTCGTCATCCATCAGGAGGCAACAGGAGGCATCATGATTGCCAGCTCGATCATAATGAGCCGGGCGCTGGCACCGATTGAACTC
>NZ_RZPW01000959.1:0-1998 GCF_003998455.1 Mesorhizobium sp. M7A.F.Ca.CA.001.08.2.1
TTGGGCAAGTGCCGAGGTGACGAACACCGGCGCGCCCTTGGCCGCCGACAGCCTGGCGGCCAAGGGCGCGCCGGTGTTCGTCACCTCGGCACTTGCCCAACGCGCCGTGCGCCTGCCGCATGTCGCCACCGGCCATCCGCTGACCGATCCGCTGACGCTGATCGTCTCCTTCTACATGTTCGTCGAGGCGTTTGCCCGCCATCGCGGTCTCGACCCGGACACGCCGCGCAATCTTCGCAAGGTGACGGAGACCGTATGAGCAATCGCTTTGCCCTGACTGGCGCCCGGATTTTCGACGGCGACGATTGGCATGAAGGCCACGCGCTGGTCGTGCGCGACGGTCTCGTCGAGGCCATTTTGCCCACGGGCGCCGTCCCCTCGGACATCGCCCTCGTCGACGCCGGTGACGGCCTGCTGGTGCCGGGCTTCGTGGACCTGCAGGTCAATGGCGGCGGCGGCGTCATGCTCAACGACCATCCCGATATCGCTTCCATCGAGACCATCTGCCGCGCGCACGCGCCCTTCGGCACGACGGCGCTGCTGCCGACGCTGATCACCGACACGCCTGCAATCACGGCCGCCGCTGTTGCCGCCGGCGAGGCGGCGGCGCGCCAGAAGGTGCCTGGCTTTCTCGGGCTGCATCTCGAAGGCCCGCATTTGTCGGTCGCCCGCAAGGGCGCGCATGATCCGGCGCTGATCCGGCCGATGACGGATGCCGACCAGGCGATGCTGATCGCGGCGCGGCAAAAGCTGCCGGTGCTGCTGACCACCATCGCGCCCGAATCCGTCGAGCCGGCTCGCGTCGCGGCGCTGACTAAGGCCGGCGTCATCGTCAGCCTTGGCCATTCCGACACCGGCTACGCCACCGCCAGCGCCTTTGCCGCGGCGGGCGCCTCGATGGTTACCCACCTGTTCAATGCGATGAGCCAGATAGGCAATCGCGAGCCTGGCCTGGCGGGCGCCGCCATCGACATCGGCACCTTGTCGGCCGGTCTCATCGCCGACGGCATCCATGTCGATCCGGCCACCATCAAGATCGCACTGCGCGCCAAGCAGGGGCCGGCCAGGATCGTTCTGGTCACCGACGCCATGGCGACAATCGGCACCGACATGACGTCGTTCACGCTCAACGGCCGTACCATCTATCGCAGGCATGGCAGCCTGCGGCTCGGCGACGGAACGCTGGCGGGCGCCGATCTCGACATGATCTCGGCCATTCGTTTCACCCACCGCGTCATCGGGGTCGAGCTTTCCGAGGCCTTGCGCATGGCTTCGCTCTATCCGGCGCAAGCAATCGGCCAGTCGCACCGGCTTGGCCGATTCGCCAACGGCACGGCTGCGGATATTGTCGCGCTGTCGGACGATCTCGACCCGAAGGGCGTCTGGATCGGCGGCGAAAAGGTTTTTGGAGCCGGCTACGGCACTGCGCATTGATATCGGCTGTCGTCGTGAAACCTTTTGATTTTGAGGTCGTTGTCGGAGCGTATGTCCGAGGCGAAACCCAAATTGAAACAGGCCGACGGCATCAAACCGCGCGGTGCCTTGAAGCCGCGACAGCAAGCGCCGCGTGACCACAGGCCGCGCCACGAGGATCTGCGCGGAAAAAAACCGCCGACTGCCGAAGCTGCCCCCGAGGTCGACGGCCAGCCGGGACCGCCCCCGGAGGCTGTCGAGCCGGATCCGCAACTGACGCCCGAAGAAGCCGAGCAGGCGCGCCGGAAATACCTGCTGCGGCGTTTCTGGATCAGCGGGCGCGGCTACTGGGCCAGGCGCGGCGATGGGCTTGCCTGGCCGCTCACGATCGGGCTGTTGATCCTGATCTGCGTCAATGTCGGCTTTCAGTACGGGATCAACGTCTGGAACCGCTCCTTCTTCGACGCCATCGAGCAACGCAACGTCCACACCGTCTATGTGCTTAGCGCCATATTCCTGCCGCTCGTCGCTGGAAGCGCGGGCCTTGTGGTCGCGCAGGTCTATCTGCGCATGACGATCCAGCGC
>NZ_RZPW01000095.1:0-12402 GCF_003998455.1 Mesorhizobium sp. M7A.F.Ca.CA.001.08.2.1
TTGGAGGGTGGTTTGGATCGAACTCGCAGAGGAGGAGTCGGACTGTCGGTTCGGGGACATAGCTAGATGGCGCTGGATGACGACATCCGCGTTCTGTCCGCCGTGAGGCTCTTCGAGGGCTTCACGCAGGAACAACTGCGCCTGCTCGCCTTTGGCGCCGAGAACACCAGGCTGATTGCCAACCACAAGCTTTATCGCGAGGACGACGAGGCCGATTCCGCCTATATCGTTGTCAGCGGGCGCATCGTGCTCTACCGGGAGCAGAATGGTGAACGCATCCCGATTGGCACGGCAGACCCCGGCACGATCCTGAGCGAACTGGCATTGATCGCCGACACCAACCGGTTGACCAGCGCCTCGGCCGAGATCGATTCGGAAGTGATGCGCCTCAGCCGCAAGATGTTCCGCCGCATCCTGGAGGAATATCCCGAGATCGCGGTCAAGCTGCACCAGCGCATCTCGGAGGAATTTCAGGCGATGATCCGCCGCATCGAGGAACTGGCGCCGCGCTTCTCCGGCTAGATCTAGCGTACCCACGAAGCTGCTGGCCTCGCGGCCGAAGGCAGAAGCGTTTTCAACGACAGCGATGAGCTGGTCGTGGCGCACTGCGGCCATCCGGACGCCCGGATCCAGCGGCAAGGCTCCGTTGACAGGCAAGAGGTGAAATCCTAAAGCACCTCGAAGGCGGCCGGCGCAGCAGGCGCCATCACCACCAGGCTCCTGGGGGGAGCGAGCCATGCCATCAGGGCGGTACGAGACCATTATCTTGTATTCCCGCAATGACGCGTTCGGCGACGGACTGATCCGGATTCCGGCATTGCGCGCCGCCAGAACGGCATTCCCCGATAGTTTCATCGTCTACGGAACCACCCGGTCGTCGTCCCTTGAACATAGCCTCAATCGCCATGCCCGCCATTTGGTCGATGCGATCAATGTGCGGACGCCGCTGGCGCGCCTGGTCGCCGATCACCGCAAGGGCAAGGAGCGATTGGCCGTCGTCGATTTCCGCATCTCGGCGCGTTGGCTGCTTCAAGCCTCGGCATCACTGCTCGGCCGCGGCATTGCCTATGAGGCAAACTTTCCGGCTTTCGCCCTTTCCTGGCGCCTGGGTCACAGGCCTGAAGCACGACCCGGGCACAATGCCTGGCGCTACCATCGCCTCATCGAACGCCTTGCCGGCAAGCGGCTGCCTTTCGATCATCGGCTGGAGCCTAGCCCGGCCGCACGAGCGGCGGCCAGGAGCCTTGCGGACGGCAAGCATGCTCCGATGATCATTATCGCGGCGCATGGCAGCGCCAGCAAGCGCATGTCGGCGGATCAGGTTGCCGCAATCGCCGACAGCCTGATCGCCGACGGGGCGAACCTTCTCTATGTGAAAACCCCCGGCGACGGTCCCGATATGGCTGAGCTGGCTCAGCGCGTGCCGAAGCTGCGGCTTGTCGATTCCGCCGCGATCGGAGGTGTCGATATCGGTGACATCTTGCTGGCGCTCGGCGAGTTTGCCGATCTCTACATCGGTGCCGAAGGCGGTACCGCACATCTCATGGCAACGGTGATGACGCCTATGGTTATCCTCAATGGCGGCGCCAACATGACCCGTTGGAAGCCGCTTTCGAACTGCGTGGACGTGATCGCGACCCGCCATGCCAGCCCGACCGGCCTGGTCGCCGATGTCCCGGCGCCGACACTCATCGAAGCGGCGCAACGGATGCTGGCGACACGCCGCCGCGACCATCCCCATCTGCCGGATAAGCCTGTCAGCGCAGCAGCCCTGGGGCAACGACATGCGTGAAGACGTGAAGCGCGCCGTTTGAGTTCGAATTTATTTGGACGCGCTTCGAAGCGTGCTGGGATTCAGGTCGGGCATTTGCAGGCCGGCCTCCCCTGAACATCGGCGCCATGGTACAATGGTTCGGTGGAGCGAAGCGCTGCAACCGTTCGATGCTGACCACCGGCACAATGCAGGCGGAGTTCTCGGCGCGGCAGAGCTGGCAGCCATCGCACTGGATTAGGCATAGGTCAGCACTTCTTGATCTTTGATTCCAATGGAGTTCCTCTCAGTCCTCTATGAGAATAGCAAATGCCAGAGAACAGCGCGCCGAACACAAAGCATGGCGGCGAATGGACAATAGCCTGGCGCTTGGTCGTGGTGGCGGCGGCGGCGATTAACGTTGCGATGCTCTTGGCCGCGCTGTTCGTCGCGCAAATTCGTGGTCTGGACGCGTGGATCTTTTATCGAGATCCGTCTGCAGCCGCCGGAGTCGGTTTCTATACGGGGTGGATTTCGTCCCTGGGTGCTTCGCTATGGATCGGCTCCGGCGCCGCGACCCTGTTTGCTGGCCTGCTCACGCGCCGATGGGATTGCACGTTTCTCGGCGGCCTTACCCTCCTCTTGGGCCTCGATGACCTGTTGTTGATCCATGAGGACGTGCTGCCCATTGTTGGGATACCAGAGATCGTTCCGATGATTGCCTACGCCGGCGCCGGGTTGTTCTGGTTCTTTCGGCTGCGACGAAAAACATTCGACGGCACGATCATCTTTGTGGCCGCAGGCTTCCTGCTGGCGATGTCAGCATCGATCGACCAGCTCGGAGAGCTGTTTCCTACCCCCGGTTCTGCGGCCGCCATCGCCGAGGACGTCGTCAAAGAGCTTGGCATCTTCCTTTGGGCGGCAGGTGCCGTTGGGTACGCGGCGATGGTGACACGATTGGGCCGTCCGTGGGTGGATCCAGCCGGTCCCAACTCTACAGACTGACTGCCGCACGCGGGCATTTTCGACCAGACTAGTCCAGATCGAACCGCGCGATGACAGGCACATGGTCCGACGGGCGCTCCCAGCCGCGCGCCAGACGCAGGATCTCGTAGCCGGAAAAGCTGGGCACAAGGTTCGGCGACGACCAGACGTGGTCGAGGCGGCGGCCGCGATTGGACAGCTCCCAATCCTGCGCGCGATAGCTCCACCAGGTGTAGAGCTTCTGCTCATCCGGCACGTTGAGCCGCATCAGGTCGACCCAGTTGCCGGCGCGACGCATCGCCTCGAAATTTTCCGTCTCGACCGGCGTGTGGCTGACCACGTTGAGCAATTGCTTGTGCGACCAGACGTCATGTTCGAGCGGGGCGATGTTGAGGTCGCCGACCAGCACCGAGCCGGACACCTCGTCATGTTCTGCCCGGATGGCATTCATCTCGGCAACGAAATCGAGCTTGTGCTTGAACTTCCTGTTGATGACGGGATCCGGTTCGTCGCCGCCCGCCGGGACGTAGAAATTATGCAGCAGGATCGCCTTGCCGCCGGCCCGCACCGTCACCGAGAGGTGCCGGCTGTCCTCGATTTCGCAAAAGCGTCGCTTTTCGACCAATTCGATCGGCCGCCGCGCCACGGTTGCTACGCCGTGGTAGCCCTTCTGGCCATGGAAGGCGATGTGCTCGTAGCCGAGCTTGCGGAAAGCCTTCTCGGGGAACAGTTCGTCGGGAACCTTGGTTTCCTGCAGGCACAGCACGTCGGGCGCATGCTCGACGAGCAGGCGCTCGACGATCGGCATGCGAAGGCGAACGGAGTTGATGTTCCAGGTGGCGATGGAGAAGGGCATTTGGCAATCCAGGACAGCGTGCAACCGGCCAGAACCGAGGGGTCCCGGCGGGGAAGACGCCTTTTGACGGAGTCGGTCCGGGAAATTGCCAGCCGCAAGCCGCAAAGACAAGCCGGGCAACGCTCGACGAGGCGCGGCCCGGTGCTTTCCACAGCTATTGGAGCGTTTGAAGCTAGCGCGCCTTGTTGGTGTTGAGCTCGCGGTTCGCCGTGTAGTCGATGGCGAAAGTATCCGGCGCGAAGCTGACGCCTTCCTTGGTGTTGAAGATCATCACCGTCGTATCCTTGCCCTGCGCGTCGGTGATCGTCCACTGCCGCAAGTCGAAGGTTTTCGGATCGAACATCATGGTGATCTTCGAATTGCCGAACACCGATTTGTCGGCGAGCTGGATGGTTGTGAGGTCGTCCTCCTGCTTGACGCTTTTGACGCGGTCGCCGGAGAGGTCGATCCTGTTGTCGAGCAGCAGCTTCAAGGGTGTCTTCGACAGCGGATAGAGATCGGACGTGTTGAGCCTCTTGTTCAGGATGACCACCGACTGGCCGTCTGAAATCACCCGGAAGTTCGAAGAGCCGTCGTAGTTGAAGCGGATCTTGCCCGGCCGTTCGAGGAAGAACTTGCCGCCGGTCTGCTCGCCCTTGGGGCCGAACTGCACGAATTCGCCGCTCATCGATTTGACCGAGGAAAAGTGGTCGGCGATCTTCTGCGCAGCGGCCGGCACAGCCGCCTGCGCCGAGGCCAGCACCTGGAAGCCGGGCACCGCGTTGAAGGCTGCCGCCCCTGCAAACGCCAGGCCGAGGCCCAGCAACTGACGCCGGGAGGGAGCAAATGTGCTGAGCGCTGAAAGATCGTTTTTCATATCGGTCACTCTCGTCTGATTCCTGAGTTGTTCTGTGCTTGGACCCCCAGTTGGGCTGAAATTTGGCGGGTCGGGCGTCCCTTGGTCGCTTCAACGCCTTGAAAGGTTCAAGGTTGCCGGACAGGGATGTCGCAAGGGTCAGGCTTTCTGGTCAGAACTTGTCCTCTTCGGTCGGCACCAGGATCTCGCGCTTGCCGGCATGGTTGGCCGGGCCGACGATACCTTCCTTCTCCATCTTCTCGATGATCGAGGCAGCGCGGTTGTAGCCGATGCCCAGCCGGCGCTGGATATAGCTGGTCGAGGCCTTGCCATCGCGCAGCACCACGGAGACCGCCTGATCGTAAGGATCGTCGGAATCCTCGAAATTGCTGTTGCCGCCACCGCCGCTCGCTCCACCCTTGCCTGACGGCTCGTCGTCATCCTCGCCATCATCCTCGGTGATGGCGTCGAGATACTCCGGCACGCCCTGCAGCTTCAGATGCGCGACGATCTTCTCGACCTCTTCATCGGCGACGAACGGGCCGTGCACGCGCTGGATACGGCCGCCGCCGGCCATGTAGAGCATGTCGCCCATGCCGAGCAGCTGCTCGGCGCCCTGCTCGCCCAGAATGGTGCGGCTGTCGATCTTCGACGTCACCTGGAAGGAGATGCGGGTCGGGAAATTGGCCTTGATGGTGCCGGTGATGACGTCGACCGACGGCCGCTGCGTTGCCATGATGACATGGATGCCGGCGGCGCGCGCCATCTGAGCCAGGCGCTGCACGGCACCTTCGATGTCCTTGCCGGCGACCATCATCAGGTCGGCCATCTCGTCGATGATGACGACGATATAGGGCATCGGCTCGAGATCGAGGTTCTCGGTCTCGTAGATCGCCTCGCCGGTCTGGCGGTCGAAGCCGGTCTGAACGGTGCGCGAGATCTTCTCACCCTTCTTGTCCGCCTGGCTGACGCGGGCGTTGAAGCCGTCGATGTTGCGCACGCCGACCTTGGACATCTTGCGGTAGCGGTCCTCCATCTCGCGCACGGTCCATTTCAGCGCCACCACCGCCTTCTTCGGATCGGTGACGACGGGCGTCAGCAGATGCGGGATGCCGTCATAGACCGAGAGTTCCAGCATCTTCGGATCGATCATGATCAGCCGGCAATCCTGCGGCGTCAGCCGGTAGAGCAGCGACAGGATCATGGTGTTGATGGCGACCGACTTGCCCGAGCCGGTGGTGCCGGCGACCAGCACGTGCGGCATCTTGGCGATGTCGACGATGACCGCCTCGCCATTGATGGTCTTGCCCAGCGCCAGTGCCAGCTTGGCCTTCGTCGTCTCGAAATCGCGGCTGGCCAGGATCTCCCTGAGATAGACGGTTTCGCGCTTGGCGTTCGGCAGTTCGATGCCGATGGCGTTGCGGCCGGGCACCACCGCGACGCGGCAGGCGATGGCGCTCATCGAGCGGGCGATGTCGTCGGACAGGCCGATGACGCGCGACGATTTGATGCCGGGCGCCGGTTCGAGCTCATAGAGCGTGACGACCGGACCCGGACGGACGGCGATGATCTCGCCCTTGACGCCGAAATCCTCCAGCACGCCTTCGAGCAGGCGAGCATTCTGTTCCAGCGCGTCCTTGGACAGGCTGGCGTCGCGCACCACGTTCTTCGGCTCGGAGAGGAAGTGCAGCGACGGCATTTCAAATTTTTCAGAGCCGATCAGCGATGTCTGCGCCTCGCGCTGCACACGGGCGCCTGGCACGGGGCGCGCCGCCGGCGCCTCGACGCGCGTGGCGGCATCGGAACGGAACGGCTGTACCTTGGCGGTCGGCGCGCCGCGGCGTTGCACGACAGGCTCATCGTCGAAATCGGCATCCTCGCCCGCATTGTCGAAGCGGTCGTCGAAGATATCGGCATCGTCGGGGTCGAGCGAGGCGCTGCGGTCATTGACCATGGCGGCGAAGAATTCCGGCTCGACGCGGGCGCGGCCATCCTGGCTCATCCGCTGCTCGGCGAACTCGGCCGATTCGACCCGTTCGGCGGCGCGGCGCCAGGCGGTGGAGCGCTGCTCCATCTCCGGCTCGTACTCGTCCCGCTCTTGCCTGCGGCGCACGGCGCGGCGGTGCATCCACGCGCGCAGCGACAGCCACCAATGGGTGATGGCGCCGAGCGCCAGGATGCCCTCGTCGCCTTCGTCCTCGTCATTGTCGAACAAAAGGTCGTCCTCGCGCGGATCGACGGCGGGCTCGTCCTCCATCACCGCAAAGCCGTTCTTGCGTCCGATCAGCGCCGAGCCATGGGCAAAGAGCCACAGTGCGGGCGCCGAAAGCAGGATGGCGATGATGCTGGCGATCAGCCCGGTCGGATAGCCGCCGATGACGACACCGGGGATCTTCAGCACCATGTCGCCGAACACGCCGCCGAGGCCGGTGGGCAGCGGCCAGGTCTTGGGCGGCACCACGCAGCCGACCATCGCAGCGGCCAGCAGCGCGAAGCCGAACCAGGACAACCCGCGCTTGGGCAGCCTGTCGACGCCGCGCGCGGAAAACAGCAGGAAGCCCCAGATGACCGTCGGAACCAGGGCGGCGACGGCGGCGAGGCCGAAGAACTGCATGGCGAGGTCGGAGAACACGGCACCCGCATAGCCCATGGCGTTGGTGACGGTGTTGTTCGTCGCGTGGGAAAAACTCGGATCGGCGACATTCCAGGTGGCAAGGCTGGCAACGCCAAAGGCGGCCAGCGCGAACAGGCCGACGCCAACCAGCCGCCCCACCTGACGCCGCGCGAACGCCTGGATGCCGTGCCCCGTATCGGCCAGCGCGAGCGGTGCTGAAGCCCCTGAACGCATGCTCTTCCCCGTCTGTCGTGGACTCGCCGGGTGCGTGGCGCACTCCGGCAGATTCGGGTCTCAGACTATCGGTGGGAAGGTTAAGGGCGCATTAACTATAAGAGGTTGAGACGCTCAAACCTCATTACCGCCGGTTGAGGCGTATGAGGCAATGTTGGACGACGGACCGATGGAGCTCCATCGAACGAAACAATGGCGGGCTGCCGGCCCGCCATTGGTCGTCTGAACAGAGATCGGGTCTCGGCCCGATCGCGGCAAATCAGTTGGCGCCGCCGAGCGCCTGCACATTGGCGCAGAATTCCGCATGCGGCTTGCTCATCGCCGCATCCTGGCATTCCTTCTTCATCGCTTCCTGCTTTTCCATCGGCATGGCCATGAAAGCTGTCTTGAAGTCCGCCATCGGCTTCATGGTTTTCATGCCGGAATCCGTGAAGAACGGCGCCATGTTGTCGGGCTCGTCCAGAGCACCGGCAAACGCCACGCCGCCGATCATGGAAAGAGCAAGCGCTCCGAGACAGATGTTCTTGAGGTTCATGAGATGGTTTCCTTCCCTGTTGTTTGGCACGAGCGTCAGAACGACGATCGTCCCCACGGTTCGGAACCAGAGCGGTCGTTGTTTCCTCAAAAAACATGATCACGCGAACGTGATTGCGTGAAGCCGGGCATTGCCGGAATGGCTTGCCAAAAAAAGAGGCCCGGATGCGATCCGGGCCTCAATGCGTGAACTCCTTTCGGGAGCGTCACGACGGGATCTTTCAAAGCAATTCCAGGAGAACTGTGCAGCGCTTTCCATTCGGAATTGCGTGGAGATATGGGGCCGGCGGGAGGAGGGTTCCGCCGGCCCCTTGGCTAAGCTGGCCTTACGGCACCACTTCGCCATGCTGGGAGATGTCGAGGCCTTCGACCTCTTCCTGGGTCGTCGGGCGCAGGCCGACAAGCGCCTTGACGATGTAGAGGAGCACGAAGGTGGCAATGCCGGTCCACACGATGGTGACGGCAACGCCGTAGATCTGCTTGCCGAGCGAAGCACCTGCGCCGAGGCTGTTGATCGCCGGGTCGGCGAGCACGCCGGTGAGCAGAGCGCCGACCACACCGCCGACGCCATGCACGCCGAAGGCGTCGAGCGAGTCGTCATAGCCGAACATGTGCTTGACCTTGACCGCCGAGAGGTAGCAGACGACGCCTGCGACGATGCCGACGATGAAGGCACCGGTCGGGTTGACGAAGCCGGAAGCCGGCGTCACCGCGACCAGGCCGGCAACCGCACCCGAGATGATGCCGAGCACGGAAGGCTTCTTGGCGACGATCCATTCGGCGAACATCCAGGCCAGTGCCGCCGCCGCGGTGGCAACCTGGGTGTTGAGCATGGCAGCGCCGGCAAGACCGTCGGCTGCCAGTTCCGAACCGGCGTTGAAGCCGAACCAGCCAACCCACAGCAGCGAAGCGCCGATCACCGAATAGACCAGGTTATGCGGCGCCATGTTGGTGGTGCCATAGCCTTCGCGCTTGCCGAGAACCAGCGCACAGACCAGACCGGCGACACCGGCATTGATGTGAACGACCGTACCGCCGGCAAAGTCGAGCACGCCCGCCGATCCGAGGAAGCCGCCACCCCAGACCCAATGCGCGATCGGCACGTAGACGACCAGCAGCCACAACGCCATGAAGATCAGCAGCGCCGAGAACTTCATGCGTTCGGCGAAGGCGCCGGCAATGAGCGCCGGCGTGATGATGGCGAATGTCATCTGGAACATCGAGAACACGAATTCAGGAATGTTGGCGACGCCCGGCAGCCACAGCGAGGCCGTGGTGATGCCGTGATGGAAGAACTTCGAGGTGCCGCCGATATAGCTGTTCACGCCGCCGCCGTCCGAGAAGGCCAGCGAATAGCCGAACATGAACCACAGCACCGTCACCAGGCAGGTGATGGCGAAGCTCTGCATGACGGTGGCGAGCACGTTCTTCTTGCGCACCATGCCGCCGTAGAACAGCGCCAGGCCCGGAATGGTCATCATCAGCACCAGCGCCGTCGAGGTCAGCATCCAGGCGGTGTTGCCGGTGTCGAGCACCGGGGTCGGGGCAGCAGCCGGCGCGGCCGCGGCTGCGGCCGGTGCCGCTTCCTGTGCGAAGGCGGCGACCGTGCCCAATGCTGCGAGAGCAAGCGAACCCAAAAGGGCAGCTCGTCCCGTCGTCTTCAAGGTGGAAGGAATATTCATTGAACTCTCCATTGGAATACGTGATCGCCGCTCAGAGCGCGTCGGTGTCTGTTTCGCCGGTGCGGATGCGCACCGCCTGATCGATGCCGAAAACGAAGATCTTGCCGTCGCCGATCTGGCCGGTCTTGGCGGCTGCGGTGATGGCTTCGACGGCCTTGTCGACCATGTCGGCACTGACCGCGACTTCGATCTTGATCTTCGGCAGGAAGCTGACCGCGTATTCCGCCCCGCGATAGATCTCCGTATGCCCTTTCTGACGCCCGTAGCCTTTGACTTCGGTGACGGTCAGGCCCTGGATGCCGACGGCGGTGAGCGCTTCGCGCACCTCGTCGAGCTTGAACGGCTTGATGATTGCCATCACGATTTTCATAAGGTTTCACCCTTTGCTGTTGCGGTCCCCCGCGTTTGCACACCTTCACCGATCCCAAAGAGCCGGAGAGTGCCCACAAGGATTCAAGCTCCGTGCCAAGTGCCGAAGCAGGGTGTTAACCCACTGTAAACAAAGAGATTAGGGAGTGCGCCGACGCAACCTGCCCACAGCTGCGGCGATACGTCTGCTTAAAAATTAGGCAAATTCTGAAAAATGCCTACTCTGCAGGCGACCGCTTGAGCCGGATCAGCCCTTCCTGCGCAACCGAGGCAATCAGCGTACCGTCGCGGGCAAACAGCGAGCCGCGTGTAAAGCCGCGCGAGCCCTGCGTCGACGGGCTGTCCTGCGTGTAGAGCATCCAGTCGTCGAGCGCATGGCTGCGGTGGAACCACATGGCGTGGTCGAGGCTCGCCGCCTGGATATCGCGATCGAAAATGGCGCGGCCATGCGCGAAGGTCGATGTGTCGAGCAGCGTCATGTCGGAGAGATAGGCGAGCACCGCTGCCTGGATGGCGCGGTCCGCCGGCACCGGACCGGTGGTGCGGATCCAGATGTTCTGCTTTGGCTCCAGCTTTTCGCGGCTGGTGTAATGCTTCAGCATCACCGGCTTCATCTCGATCGGCCGGTCGCGCTCCCAGTAGCGTTTGATCCCATCGGGCACCGCCTCGCCGAATTTGCCCAGCAATTCGCGTTGCGACAGCAATGTGTCCGGCCCCGGAACGTCCTGCGGCATCGGCACCTGGTGCTCCAGGCCGACCTCATCCTGCTGGAACGAGGCTTCGAGCGAAAAGATCGCCTGGCCGTGCTGGACCGCCACCACGCGCCGCGTGGTGAAGGAGCCGCCGTCGCGAATGCGGTCGACCTCGTAGACGATCGGCACCTTGGTGTCGCCGGGCCGCATGAAATAGCCGTGCAGCGAATGCACGTACCGATCGGGATCCACTGTCCGCTGCGCCGCCACCAGCGCCTGGGCGATGGTCTGGCCGCCGAACACGCGCTGCCAGTCGAGCAGCGGGCTGCGACCACGATACAGATTGTGTTCCAGCTTCTCGAGGTCGAGAATGCCGAGAAGCTCGTCCATGGCTGCCGTCATATTTCGCGCCCTCGCCGCAGAAGTGTTATGGCGGTTTCCGACAGGACGGACAGGCAGTCAAGGGCGCAAGACCCGGCCGGCGCAGGAGCGAAGATGATGGAACGCAAGGCGGACACGAAAAACAGATCCGGGCTCGATGTCCTGGTCGCCGGCGCCGGCTATGTCGGCCTGGCCGCCGCCGTATCGCTGAAACAGGCGCGACCGGGCCTCGCCATCGCTCTCGTCGATGCGGCACCTGCTGGCGCCTGGCAAAGGGATGGCCGCGCCTCGGCCATTGCCGCTGCCGCCTGCCGCATGCTCGACCAGCTCGGCGTGTGGGCCGAGATCGCACCCCAGGCGCAGGCGATCACTGAGATGATCATCACCGATTCGCGCACCGCCGATCCGGTGCGTCCGGTCTTCCTGACCTTCGGCGGCGAAGTGGCGCCGGGCGAGCCCTTTGCGCATATGGTCGCCAACAAGGTGCTGAACGGCGCCTTGCGGGCCAGCGCCGAAAGGCTCGGCATCGATATCATCGAAGGCGTCGCGGTGCAGGGCTTCGAGACCAACGGCAGTGGCATCACCGTGCATCTCGCCGACGGCGCGGCGCTGAAGGCGCGGCTGCTGGTCGCCGCCGACGGCGTCAACTCGAAGCTGCGCGACATGGCCGGCATCAAGACGGTGAAGTGGGAATATGGCCAGTCCGGCATCGTCTGCACGGTAGCGCATGAACGCCCGCACAATGGTCGCGCCGAAGAGCATTTCCTGCCGGCCGGGCCTTTCGCCACATTGCCGCTCAAACCCGGTGAGGACGGCACCAACCGCTCGTCGATCGTCTGGGTCGAGCGTACGCCCGATGCCGAGAAGCTGGTGGCCGGTGACGATCTCCTGTTCGAACACGAACTCGAGCAGCGTTTTGGCCTGAAACTTGGCGAGATCCGCGTTACTGATGCGCCGCGCGCCTGGCCGCTCGGCTTGACCATTGCGCGTGCCTTCGTCGCGCCCCGCATCGCACTCGCCGGCGATGCCGCCCACGGCATCCACCCGATCGCCGGCCAGGGCCTCAATCTCGGCTTCAAGGATGTCGCGGCCCTTGCCGAGGTGATCGTCGAGGCCGACCGGCTCGGCCAGGACATCGGCGCGCTCGACGTCCTCGAACGCTACCAGCAGTGGCGCCGCTTCGACACGGTGCAGATGGGCATCACCACGGACGCGCTGAACCGGCTGTTTTCCAACGATATCGGCCCGCTGCGAACCGTCCGCGACATCGGCCTCGGCCTTGTCGAACGCATGCCGCGCCTGAAGGATTTTTTTATCCGGCAGGCGTCGGGGTTGTCCACCAGCACGCCGCGATTGTTGAAGGGCGAGGCGATCTGAGCGCTATCGCTCAGTTGACCTCGAAACCCAGCTTCTGCCGCAGCCGCAATATCCTCTGGTCGGATATTTCGAGGCGTTTCTCGCCGCCCTGGGC
>NZ_RZPW01000960.1:0-1996 GCF_003998455.1 Mesorhizobium sp. M7A.F.Ca.CA.001.08.2.1
GCTCCGGACCAGACAAAGACCGCAGCCATCGACAAGTCGACGCTGACCGAGATGCCGGTTGGTGAGATTCGCGCCGATGACCTCAAGGGCACGACTGTCTATGGCGCCAACGACGCCAAGGTCGGCGAGATCGGCGATGTCGTGCTTGCGCCCGACAAGAAGGCCGATGCGGTGATCGTCGACGTCGGTGGCTTCCTCGGCATTGGCGAGAAGGAAGTCGCGGTCGGCATGGATAATCTCAAATTCATGACCGACAAGGCGGGCAACAAATACCTGTACACGACCTTCACCAAGGAACAGCTCGAGGCACAAACCGCCTATGACAAGGGCAGCTATGCCGAGAAGCGCGATCAGCAGCGCATGATCGTCAGGTAGTTTCCACCCAGTCGGATACAGGCCCGCGCCGGCAACGATGCGGGCCTGTGTTCATGTGTGGCATGGAGGCAGGCCAGCGGCATGGCCGACGAGGCCGTTCTCGGTCAATTCGGCCAGTGCCAGCGATTGGTCGAGATGTTCAGCTCGCCAGGCGAGCAGCCGTTCGGCGAATTCCAGACGCACGGCGAGATGGCTGGGGTCGGCCGCGAGATTGTCCAATTCGTCCGGATCGTTTTCCAGATCGAACAGCAGCGGCGGCAGGTTGCCGCCGAAATGCACATATTTGAAACGCTCCGTGCGGATAACGGCGAGATTGCATTGGCGTGAGGCGATGCCGAAATGGCGTTCGGCCTCGCCCGCGGCAACCGAGCGGAAATCGAACTCCCAATGCGCGGCATCGCGCCACGCCGCAGGGGTTTCCCCGCTCAGGAACGGCTTCAGCGACCTGCCGTCGAGATGCGGCGCGGGCTCTTCGCCGAGCAGGTCGAGAAACGTCGGCAAAATGTCGACCGCTTCCGTGAAGCTGTCTACCTTGCCGCCGGCCGCCTTGCCGTGGCGCGGATCGCGGATGATCAGCGGAATGTGGTAGCTGCCGTCGAAATAGCCGCCCTTGCCCAGCATGAAATGGTCGCCCATCATCTCGGCATGGTCCGAGGTCAGCACGATGATGGTGTCGTCCCACGCGCCGGCCGCCTTGACCGCTTGCCAGATGCGGCCGAGCTGGGCGTCGACCTCGGAAATCATGCCGTAATAGATCGCGCGGAGGACGCGAAAATCGTCTTCGCTCCAGTCGTGCACCTTGCCTCTGGCTTCGGGGCGAAATTTCATCTGTTTCTGCCGGCCGAGATCATAGGCTAGATAGGGATGGTTTTCCGCCTCCTCCTGCCAGCTTGCCGCGCGCCGGAAGGCCGGGCCGTCAGCCGGATCGTACATTGTGTTGTAGGGCTCCGGCACTATGAAGGGCGGGTGCGGGCTGATGAAGGAAAGATGCGCGAACCACGGCGCGGCGTGCTCCTGTTCGCCAAGCCAACGCGCGAATTCGCCGGTCAGGAAGGCCGCCGGAGTTTGTTGCCCGGAGTAGACGGGCGGCGCGTTGCCGACAGTGGTCCCGACCGCGCGGTCCGCCACCGGGCGATGGATGTCGGGGGATCCGGCGCTGGCGTCGACACCTTGCAGCTCCAGCCAGGATAGCCATTGCTTCTGATGCTCGGGCAGCAACTGGCGCACCGTAAAGCCCGGCAGCACGCCTTCATAGCTTTGCAGCCGCGGATCGCCCGGCGCCAGCAGGCGCGGATCGAGCGACACATCGGTGTAGCCGAACAGCGTCGGATCATAGCCCAGGGCGCGAGCCGAAAGCGCAATGTTGCCGTGGCGAGCGTCGAGCGGCGTGCCATTGCGGCAGACGCGGTTGTTCATCTGGTAGAGGCCGGTGTAGAGGCAGGCGCGGGCGGGCGAGCAGGGCGCCGCGCCGCCATAATGCCGCTTGAACAGCACGCCCTCCGCGGCCAAAGCGTCGGCATTCGGCGTTCGCACCACCGGATGACCGGCGGCGGACAGACAATCGCCGCGCCACTGGTCGCATGTGATCAGGAGAATGTTAGGCCGCCTGGCTTTTCCAGTC